>JBJEPV010000188.1:0-5783 GCA_051881415.1 Candidatus Fimenecus sp. | reverse complement strand
AGGGTGAGCACCGTAAAGAAAACAATCCGGTGGAAAATTGAATATGGGAGAGTTCCCGAGCGGCCAAAGGGAGCAGACTGTAAATCTGCCGTCTACGACTTCAGTGGTTCGAATCCACTCTCTCCCACCAGAAAAAGACGATTGCTTCGGCAATCGTCTTTTTCAATGAAATTCGTTCCTGACGGAATCGCCCCCTGTGTCCCCAAGATTTAGGGTAATTCGAGGGGAGCAAGGTTCTTTGTTTTATAGTTGCTGACACTGTAAGACAAATCCGCCGCATTCAATGTGTCCAGAAAAGCATGGATATACTTATCGGTTTTTATGATTTGGTTAAAGGTAATATAGAACATATTTCCGATTGCGTTGATTTCCACAAGGAGATTTCCGTACGCGATCGTATACATGGACCGTACAAACTTGCTCATGGCACCGATTATATTCTATTATAAAAGAAAATCTTTTCAAAATCAACGAAATTACTCGTTTTATTCGTCATTTTCCGTTTTTCGGTGTGCTTCGCAATGTCCGCATTTTTGGACTTTCCTCCTGTTATAATCAAGGTAACAACATTGTAAAAGGAGTAAAACGATGTTTGTTCTTGTGGATTTAGAATGGGTACATACCAAAAACAACAGTTGTTTTCCCACACAACTTGCGGCGGCGCGGGTGAATGCGGATTGGGAAAAAACAGATACCTTCTTTTCATTCATACACCCACAGGGCTGTGTGGATTTTTCGTGGGAGCATATGGCGTTTACGGGCGGCACGGAAAGCGATTTTTTGCGTGCAAAAGATGCAACCATGGTGTATCGCAGTTTTTTGCATTGGCTCACCAAAGACGATGTTTTGCTGTTTTGGCACGAGGAAGCGAAAACGCTGTTTTTAAAGCAGGTTGCGATGCGGGTAAGCGAAAAGCGTATACCGCCCTGCATTTCGGCACAAGCGTATGTGTATGATTTTTTAAATGACAGTGCGGCAGATTGCCGAAGCGGGCTGTATGCCCTTGCCGCCGTATGCAATGTGGAAACGCATGAGCAGTGGCAGCATTACGCGGTAAATGATGTGGAAGTTTTCTGCGCGTTGATGAAAAATATTGCCTATCCGCAGGCGAAATTTTCAGACCCACCGCCCAAACTGTTTCGCCCGCGCGTGCTGTCCCCCGCAGAAGCGCAAATGCCGTTTCGATATGATTTTCAAACCAAAACGGTGCACCGCAAAGGCTGCGCCAAATTGGCAGACGGGCAAACGGAGACCTACGGCAGTGAAACACTGACTGCGGCGCTTCGCAAGGGATTTCAGCCGTGCGCGTGCTGTAAGGCAGACTTTTTACGCGCCCGCCGTGCAAGAACTGCGGATATTGTCGCGCGTACACAGTACACCTATGTGTATGCGCAGAATGCGACGGTTTTCCATAAGTATACCTGCCCTGCGGTGTTATCGGCAAAGCAGATTTTGGGGTCGAGGGACTATTGGCGTGCCGCCGCCGGCAGAACGCCCTGCAAACTGTGCAATCCCACGCCGCAGGATACCCCGAAACCGATACCGACGCCCCAAAAATTGTTGCAGACACGCCCGAAAAAGGAAAAGAAAAAGTGCATATCCGCCGAAGACGCGCGTGCGCTCAGTCGGCAAAAGGCGGCGGCAGAGGAGCGTAGCCGCAGATTGCAAAATACCGAGTTGACCGAAGCCCAGCGGGCGGATATTTATACGCTGACACAGCCCGAATTTGCGTTTTGGGTGGGACAGGGCTATCAGAATTTCCATTTGCGTTCCTGCCCGAAATTGCACGGGCTTTCCAATTTAAAGGGCTTTAAAACCTTTCAAGACGCTGTTTTTGCAGGCTATACACCCTGTCGGCATTGTAAGCCCACGGCAAAACACGATGTGACCGTGTCCATTCCGATTTACAGCCGCCCGCGTGCCGACGAAACCGTGCAGGATTTGGTTGCACTGTGCCAAACGGCGGGGTATGCGCATAGTTTTGACGGCGTTTGGTTTTGTTTGGAAACGCCTGTCGGCAAATGGAAAATCAAATTGAACACGCACCCGATACAGTTGTATCATATCAATTTGGTGATGACCCCGCACAAACAGGACTATCACAAACAGCCGCGGCTGTTTTTGTCGCTTGCCGATGTGTTTACCTATATCGAGCGGCATGATACTGTTTTACAGCAGCGCCGGGATCTTGTGCGCTGTGCAAAATAGAAAAGGAGAATTTGCTATGCTTGTGAAAGTACTCGGAAAAAAGAATACGGATTTCACCTCTATGGACGGTCGCCGTATCTGCGGAACGCAGATTTTCGTCGCGTACCGTGACCCCTCTCCCAACAGCAAAGTAGAAGGCGAACTCGTGGACAAAGTTTTTATTCCGTCGGGCACCGATGTCCGTATTCCCGAATTTCGCTACGGCGAAACCTATGATTTCGTTTATGAAACCGTCGGTATCGGCGTAAAAGCCAAAAGCGAACTGCGCGAAATTGTACCGGTCAAATAAAGAAACAAAAAAGGGTTGCAGTCTTGCAACCCCTTTTTTATGCCTTTTAAAAGTTAATTGGTCATTCTGTACTGCTCGTCGATTTCACACAGTTCATCAAACGAATCAATTTCCATGGTGTCGCGGAAAGAGCATTCACGCACATGGATATTCGCTTTGTCCGCATAAAAATGGCACAGCACATCGTCCCAAAAATGGTCTTTGCCGCCGAGCATTTTGTTAAATACCTCATCGACATATTTTTCAAACAGCGCACCGGTGGCTTTGTCGTAATAAGAAATGCCGAACATATGGTGACAGTTTTTGCCCGGTTTGTGCAAATCCGTGATTTTCAAGTTTTCATCGGTTTCAAAACACCAATCGGGCGTTTCCTCACAGGGTACGCCGAGGTAATTGCTTTCGTACTGATATTTTGTAATCAAATCCGCGTTCACAAGATAAATATCGGATTCAAAAATATATGACCCGCCGATTAAATCTTTCACAAGATACGCAGACGAAATATTGTTGTAATCCCGATAATGCGGATTGTCCACAAACCGAATATTCGGGTATTTGTCCGTCAACTGATTAAAGCATTCCCCGAGATACCCGCGTACAACGATGATTTCCTCTACCCCCGCCGCAATGCAGGCATCAATCAGCGTGTCGATAATGCGCACGCCGTTCACGCGCACCAAGGGCTTCGGGCAGGACAGCGTAATCGGCATCATACGCGAGCCCATGCCCGCCGCAATAAAAATGGCGCGCTTTACGCGGTAGGGTTCTAACGCTTCCAAGCCGTTTTCGGTCACCGAGCCGTCTTTGACCCAACCGCAATTTTGCAATTCGTCAAGCACGGCGGAGCAGGTATCAAGCGGTAATCCCGTGATTTTTACGAGGTCTTTTTGCGGCAGCTTGCCGCGGTTTTCCAATGCGGTCAGCACCGCAAACTGTTCTTTATGCATGGTAAACTCTCCGAGAAAATGATTTTTCTTAATAGTACAATATTTTTATGCCGTCTGTCAACATCGGCGTGCTTGCATGCGTTTTCAGCGCGGTTTTCAACAGTGCACGCGCAAATGATGAACAATTCCTTGTTGATTTTACACGCATTTTTTGTTACACTTAACACAACACAATATTGTAACGGCATCGGGGGTTGTGTAATGGAAAAATACTTGGAAACCAAAACACCCTTGGGGGTTATCAAGGGGCTTGAAACCGAGCGGTGCGTGGAATATCGCGGGGTGCGGTATGCAAGAGCCGCACGGTACGAATATCCCGTGCAGGAAAAGAAATGGGACGGTGTGTATGACGCCACCGAATACAAGGCTTGCTGTTATCAGCACCGCGCGTTTGAAGACGATGCAAAGGTAAACCCCTTTTACCACAAGGAATTTCGCGAAGGACTTTCGTTTACATACAGTGAGGACTGTTTTTTTCTCAATATCTGGGCACCGAAAAATGCCGAAAACTGCCCGGTTTTAATTTATATTCACGGCGGCAGTTTTACGGGCGGCAGTGCGGACGAGGGGCACATCAGCGGCGCGCGGTTTGCCGAAAAGGGCATTATCACCGTGGCAATGAATTACCGCCTCGGGCCTTACGGCTTTTGTGCCCACGAAGATTTAAAGGACGATAACGGGTATCTTGCCAATTTCGGGCTGTATGACCAAACCGTTGCCATACAGTGGGTACTCGACAATATTTCAGCCTTGGGCGGCGACCCGCAGAAAATCACCTTGATGGGGCAAAGTGCAGGCGCTATGAGCGTAGATATTCACCTGAATAATCCGATGCTGAAAGGCAAAATCAAAGGCGTAATTCTGCAAAGCGGTGCGGGGTTGCAACGGTGCATTTTAAAGCCCCTCACAATATCTAAAATCACGCCGTTTTGGGATAAAATCGCAGAAAATGCCGGCGTAAAATCTATAAAAGAACTGAAAACCGTCGACGCAAAAGACCTCTACTATGCTTGGCGCAAAGCCTGCAAGGAAACCAAGGTCAGTATGCCCTATACGTTTCCCGTGTATGACGGCAAACTCCTTTGCGCGGAAACATTTAACTTAAAATCCGTTCCCGATGTCCCGCAGATTGTCGGCTCCACCTGTACGGATATGATTCCCATTGTGCTGGAAGGCGTTATCAAAAAGTGGGCTAAATATATGCAGAAGCACAACACAGCGCCTTGTTATGTTTACAACTTTAACCGATTTTTGCCCGGTGACGATATGGGTGCGTGGCATTCGGCAGATTTGCTCTATGCTTTTTCTACGTTGGACTTTAATTGGCGACCTTTTGAGGAGATTGACTATAAGATTTCCGAACAGCTTTCCGACTCCATCTGTGCATTTGTGAAAAGCGGCAATCCCAACTGCCCGTCTCTCCCCGAATGGAAAGCAAATTACAGAAAGCCTATGTCTTTCTGCGAAAATTCCGCGTGCGCGCCGTGGAAAACCAAAGATAATCTGAAATTCACCATCACGGGAAAAGGAAAGACGGTATAATGGGAAAGTTTAACTATAATTTCAGCCTTTCAAGTGCAACGGACACGGCTCGTATCTATGAAAGCGAGGGCAACACCGTTCGGCTTGATTTTGTAAGCGGCAGTTGCCTGCGCGTTGCCGTATATAAAAATCAAAATACGATGTTGCCGACATTTTCGGTCAATCCCGACGGCGAATTTCTCACAGAGGGTCGAGACCGTTTGAGCACGGCAGGATTTGCCCTTTACAAGCCGCAAATTTCCACCTGTGAAAGCAAAGAAAAATTCACCTTGCCCTGTGGTGTGGAGATTTCAATAAACCGAAAAAACTTCCTTTTGGAATACCGCAAAAACGGGGAAATTCTCTTTGCCGACCGCGCGCCCCTTGCTTATAATTTCGGCGGTGAATTCGGCAAAGAAACTTATCATTATGTCACCCGCAAAAACGGCGAACACATTTTCGGGCTCGGTGACAAGGGCGGGCGCTTAGATAAAGCGGGCAGAGCCTTCCGCATAGAAACCTGCGACTGTATGGGGTATAATGCCGCCGAGAGCGACCCGCTTTACAAGCACATTCCCTTTTATATTTGCGAAAACGATGTGGGCTGTTACGGGATTTTTTACGATACCGCCGACACTTCCTATATGGATTTCGGCAAGGAAATCAACAATTATTATCCGCCGTATAAATACTTTAAAACCGAGGACGATTGCCTTGTGTATTATGTATTTTTCGGCACCAAACTTTCGGTTTTACAGCAGTTCTGTGCCCTTTGCGGCAAGCAGGCGTTCCCCCCGAAATGGAGTTTTGATTACTGC
>JBJEPV010000187.1:0-5944 GCA_051881415.1 Candidatus Fimenecus sp. | reverse complement strand
CCCGCCCGTAAATTTTGATGTAATTTCGCGGAACGACACTGAGGTCGTTCCCTACAAATCGTAGGGGGGCGGTCGACCTCGGCCGCCCGTGGTTTTTGATATGTTTTTGCCCCTCCGTCACGGCTACGCCGTGCCACTTCCCCAACAAGCGGGGAGATTTGCGGAACGGTCAAGACCGTTCCCTACGCGCTGCCCGACTGCAATTTTGATATGATGATGCCTCTGGGCTGCCAATGCGCCCTGCATGAGAACACTTGCAGGGTGCATTTTCTGTCCGTATTTTGGGACTTTGCTTTTGTGTCGTTTTGCTTTCCTGTATTTTCCCGTTGACAGCAGAACATTTGTTCTGTATAATTGTAGATATACGAACAAATGTTCTGTTTGGAGATGGGAACAATGGAGCGTGTGATTTTGCACAGCGACATTAACAACTGCTATGCGTCGATTGAATGCTTATATGACGAAGCCCTGCGCGGCAAGGCGGTGGCGGTGGCGGGCTCTGTCGAGGCACGGCACGGGATTGTTTTGGCAAAATCCGAGCCGGCAAAGCGTTGCGGTGTAAAAACCGGTGATACCGTTTGGCAGGCCCAGCGCAAATGCCGTGACTTGATTATTGTACCGCCGCATTTTGACCGTTATGTGAAATATTCGGAATTGGTGCGCAAAATTTACCGCCGCTACACCGACGAAATTGAGCCGTTCGGCTTGGACGAGGCATGGCTGGATGTGACCGGCTCGCAAGGTTTATTCGGTGACGGGGTGCAGATTGCCAACGACATTCGCGCGCACATTACGAAAGAACTGGGGCTGACGGTTTCGGTCGGCGTTTCGTTCAACAAGGTTTTTGCCAAACTCGGCTCGGATATGAAAAAGCCCGACGCCGTTACCGAAATCAAGCGGCAGGACTTTCGGGAAAAGATTTGGAATTTGCCCGCCGCGGATATGCTCGGCTGTGGGCGGGCAACCGTGCAAAAATTGAACAAATACGGCATACACACCATCGGCCAACTTGCCGCCTGTGATGTGCGGTTTTTAAAAAATGTATTCGGCAAGGGCGGCGAGGTACTTTGGCGGTATGCGAACGGATTGGATGTGTCGCGCGTGTGCCCCGACGGATTTGTGCCCGTTTCCAAAAGCATCGGGCACGGCGCCACCTGCGTACGGGATTTGCAAACGCCGCGCGAGGTATGGCTTGTGATGCTGTCGCTGTCGCAGGAAATCGGTCGGCGGCTGTTTTCGGAGCATTTGGCGGCAACGGCGGTACAAATCAGCATTAAAAACAACGCGTTGTTTGTGCGACAATACCAACATCCCCTGCCCTTGCCGACGCAAAGCGCATTTGAAATTGCAAAAGCGGCGTTTTCGCTGTTTCAATCGGTTTACCGCTGGGAGTTGCCCGTACGCGCGGTGACGGTACGGGCAATTTCGCTGACGGATGCCGCCGCACCCGTGCAAACCGATTTATTTTCGGATTTTTCTCGTCACGAACAGCAGGAAAAATTGGACGCGGCGGTGCGCAACATTCGCACACGCTACGGCAAAAACAGTATTTTCAACGCCTGTCTGTTATGTGAAACCGCCATTCCGCACGGCGCGCCCGAGCACGCCGTTCTGCCGCGCAGTATAGCCTATTCCCCGTTTGGGAAATGAGAAAAGCACCCGCCGTACGCTATACGGCAGGTGCTTTTATGCAAGTTTCTTTATTTTTTGTGGCACTGATAGCGGCAGGTTTCGCAATTCGGCGCGATGATAATATCGTCAATCGTTTTGCCTGCGGGGATAAGCGGCAGTACACGCTCGTCTTTGGCAATCGTGCAGTCAATCCAAACAGGGCAATTATCTTTTTGTGCCTGTTTGTATGCCGCCTTAAACTCGGCGAGATTGGTTGCGCGGTAGCCCTTGCCGCCGAAGCCCTCAATCACTTTGACAAAATCCGTTTTACGCTCGGGGTCGGTTTGCGAATAGCGTTTGCCGTAGAAGCAGGTTTGCCATTGGCGCACCATACCGAGCACGCGGTTGTCAAAAATCACGGTAATAATCGGCAAATTGTAACTGACCGCCGTGCACGCTTCGTTCAAATTCATATGGAACGAGCCGTCGCCCGTGATATGCACCACGCGTTTTTCGGGATACGCAATTTGCGCGCCGATGGCCGCGCCGTAGCCGTAGCCCATTGTGCCCAAGCCGCCGCTGGTCAGGAAATTGCGCGCCGACGTATGCGCAAGATACTGCGCCGCCCACATTTGGTGCTGACCGACATCGGTGACATACACCGTCTCCTTGTCGGTATCGTTGCAAATCGCCTGCACGAGTTCATGCGGGGTTAAACGCGCAGGGTCGTCCTGCGGAACATAATCGTCCTTTTTAAAGCTTTCAAGCTCTGCAAGCCACGCACTGCGCTCCACCGTCTCCACAAGCGGCAAGAGCGCCTGTAAAATCGTTTTGACATCGCCTGTCAGGTATGCATCTACCATGACATTCTTGTTGATTTCACTCAAATCAATATCAATTTGCACAACCTTGGCATTTTTCGCAAATGCGTCGGGCTTTAAGGCAACGCGGTCGGAAAAGCGCGTGCCAACGGCAATCAGCAAATCCGCTTCATCCATTGCCTTGTTGGTGACAAAGCTGCCGTGCATACCGACCAAGCCGTAATTGAGGGGTTCATCATAGCCCAAAACGCCTGCCGCCATCAGCGTGTGGCACGCAGGCGCACCGCTTTTTTGCACCAAAGCGCGTGCTTCTTCGGAAGCATTTGCCGAAGTCACGCCGCCACCGAGTTCAATGAACGGGCGTTTGGCGGAATTGAGCATTTTGGCAACGGCTTTGAGTTGCTCGTGATTGATAACGGTATTGTCCGCAATCGGGGCGGGCACAAGCGGCTCAAAATCGGTGACTGCCGCGGTAATATCTTTCGGAATATCGACAAGCACAGGGCCTTTTCTGCCGGTATTGGCGATTTTGAACGCCTCACGCAGAATATCGGCAAGTTCGGAAATATCCTGCACCATAAAGTTGTGCTTGGTAATGGGCATGGTGATGCCCGTTATGTAGACTTCCTGAAACGCATCTCTGCCGATAAGCGAAGTGCTGACATTGCCCGTAATGGCAACCATCGGCACGGAATCCATATACGCGGTAGCAATCCCCGTAACCAAATTGGTAGCCCCGGGGCCGCTGGTGGCAATGACCACGCCCGTTTTGCCCGTGGCGCGGGCGTACCCGTCTGCCGCGTGGGACGCACCTTGCTCGTGCGCGGTCAAAATGTGGCGAATGCGGTCGCTGTATTTATACAGCGCGTCATATATATTCAAAACTGCGCCGCCGGGATAGCCGAAAACGGTATCCACACCGTGCTCGATAAGCACCTCGGCGATAATTTCGGAACCATTGCGTTTCATAGTCTTCTCCTACCCATACTGCAATACATTTTAATGATATTAGGATATATTCTAATCCCATTTCTGCAAAAAGTCAATCTTTTCGCGCGTTCCGTCGCAAAAGAGAAAAAGTTTGTCGAAATGGTAAAAAGCGCGGATTTTCGCCCCTTTGTTTTTGGTCGAATTGCAGGGAAAAATCCCCTTCTTTTTTGAAAAAAACACGGTGAAAATCTACTTCCCACCGTGTTGCTTGATTATTCGGATTGTTCCGTGGATTGCGGCTCTGCCGTGGGCGTTTGCGCCTCGGGCTGTTCTGCCGCGGGGGGCGCTTCGCCGTCTGCGCGCGGGGCATCGGTATCGCCGCTTTGCGCAGGCTCTGCGTCGTTTGCACCGTTTTGCTCTGCCGAATCGGGCTCTGCCGTCGGTGCCGGGTCGGAAACGGGCGTCAGCGGCGGCAGTTCTTTGCCGTCCATCAGCATATAGAACTCGTCACCGGTGAGTTTTTCGCGTGCGACAAGGGCTTTTGCCACAATATGCAACTTGTCGATATGCGTGCGCAAGATTTCCTCGGTACGCTTGTAGGCATTGAGGACGATTGCCTCGACCTCTTTGTCAATCTGGCAGGCAACCGCTTCGGAGTAGTTGCGGATATGGTTATAATCCTTACCGATAAAGACCTCGTCGTTATCCTGCCCGAAGGCAATCGGGCCGAGCTTTTCGCTCATACCGTATTTGGTGACCATTTTGCGCGCGACCTCGGACGCGCGCTCAATATCGTTAGACGCACCGGTGGAAATGTCGCCGAAAATAATGCTTTCCGCGACTCTGCCGCCGAGCAGTGAAACGATGTCGTCAAGCATTCTTGAACGCATCAAATGCATTTCGTCCTTTTCGGGCTGATGCATCGTAAAGCCACCCGCCATGCCGCGCGGCACAATGGAAATGTGCGTTACGGGGTCTTGATGTTCGAGATAATAGGCCGAAACCGCGTGCCCCGCCTCGTGATAGGCGGTAATCTCCTTGTCGTGCTCGGTGATGCGGTGCGATTTTTTCTCCGTACCGACCAAGACTTTCATCGTGGCTTCTTCGATTTCGGACATGGTGATGGCTTTTTTCTTGCGCCTTGCCGCCAAAAGTGCCGCTTCGTTCAAAAGGTTTTCCAAGTCCGCACCCGTAAAGCCGACGGTTGCGCCTGCAATCTGCCCCAAATTGACATCGGGGCCCAAGGGCTTGCCTTTGGCGTGCACCTTCAAAATATCCTCTCTGCCGCGAATGTCGGGGTAATTGACGGTAACCTGACGGTCAAATCGGCCGGGACGCAACAGGGCGGGGTCTAAAATATCGGGGCGGTTGGTTGCGGCTATGACGATAACGCCTTCGTTTGCACCGAAGCCGTCCATTTCCACAAGCAGTTGGTTGAGGGTTTGTTCGCGTTCGTCATGCCCGCCGCCCATACCGGCGCCTCTGTGGCGGCCGACGGCGTCGATTTCATCAATGAAAATAATCGACGGGGCATTTTTCTTTGCCTGGTCAAACAAATCGCGCACACGCGACGCGCCGACACCGACATACATTTCCACGAAATCCGAGCCGGAAATCGAGAAAAACGGCACATCGGCTTCGCCTGCAACGGCACGCGCCAATAAGGTTTTACCTGTACCGGGCGGGCCGACAAGCAACACGCCTTTCGGAATTCTTGCACCGAGTTCATTAAATGCCTGCGGATTTTTCAAAAATTCCACGATTTCTTCGAGTTCTTCCTTTTCCTCATCCGCACCCGCGACATCTTGGAAGGTGGTTTTGCGTTTATCGTCGCCGCCCTTTTTGACGCGGGCTTTGCCGAAGGACATGGCGCGGTTGTTCTCGTTCTGCATAGACTGGTTCATTTTGCGGAACATAAAGAACATCACGAGGGTCAACAGCACCATCACCGCAACCGTCGGCAGTAAGCTGACCCACCAGGAATTCGCCGAGCCGGATTTGTAATCCACCTGAATCTGCGCGTCGGGATTGTCGCGGTTGTACTGCATCACCTGCTCGTGCACATCCTCCACAAACAGGTTGACATTGGGCACGGTGTACTCATAGGTTGTCTCGTCCCCTGCGACCTTGTATTCCAGCACGCCGCTTGTGAGGTTTAGGTTGTACGCGGTGATTTCGTGATTGTTGAACTTATTGACAATCTCGTAATACTCGGTTTTGGCTTTGGTCGTCTGCCCCATATTCATATACAGCACCACACACACCACAAACACAAGCGGTATGGCGATATAGGGGATAACGGCTCTCCAATCTATTTTTTTCAAAGGGCGTTCACTCCTTTTTTCTTTCCGTTTTATTTGCCGCCGTACACCGACGGTTTTAAAATGCCGACATACGGCAGATTTCTGTATTGCTCGGCGTAATCCAAGCCATAGCCGACGACAAATGCGTCGGGAATGGTCGCGCCGACATAATCCGCTTGAATGGGTGCGGTGCGGCGGTCGGGCTTGTCAAGCAAGGTGCAAATTTTGACGCTTGCGGGATTGCGCGTTTGCAAAAGCTGTTTTAAATAGCAAAACGCA
>JBJEPV010000186.1:0-5955 GCA_051881415.1 Candidatus Fimenecus sp. | reverse complement strand
CGGCGGTGAGCGCTTCCAAATATTCCGCCGTTTTTCCGCCCATTTCGCCGCTTTCGGGGCCATAGAGTTTCACGGGGAGACCGCGCTTCAAAATTTCTTCGGCAAAAATATGAAACACCGCAACCAATTCCTCGGTTTCGTAATGACAGCCCTCTTGCCAAACATAACTGCCGCCCCATTTCCATTGCGGCTCGTTAATGGGGCTGATATATTTCACAGGTAAGCCCTCCGCCAAAAAATGCGCGGTCACGGTGAGCACATCATCGGCAAATTTACGGTAATTCGCTTTCGGCAGATTGCAGGTGTGATATAAAAGGCTGCCCGAAGCCTGCCCCGTAGAGGTCAGCGCATAATGCGGAGAATTCGCAAACAAAATCAGCGTGTCGATATTGCCTTTCGCAAGACAGCGGCGCATAAAGTCGCGCGCGGTTTTGTCGGCGGAAAAATCGTATTCTCCCGTTTCGGCTTCACGGTCAAACTGATAAAAACTTTCGGTTCTGCGCCACGGATTTTCCACACGGCAGTTGTCTTTGTCCGTACCGCCGCCGAGATTGTAGCGGTAGATATTCAGTTTTAACCCGCTGTCGCCGTACAACAGTTCGGCAATCTCCTCCACCGCACATTGCGGCGCGCAGTATTGACTCCACCAGCACGAAGACGCGCCGAAGCCTTTGACGGTTTGCATCGGTTTTGCGGTTTTGAGATGCAGCAGCATAGAACCACCCTTTATATTATATAAGAATAGAGAAAAAGCCGCGGCGGACAATCCGCACAGCGGCTTTTACAGTTTGCAATTATGCTTTTTTCGCGTCCTTCGGCGGCTTGTCGCCGAGTTCAATCAGTTTGTTTGCACCCGCCCACAGCGCCATGGCGATAAACAGGAACAGCATCACAAAATATCCTGTGGTCAGGCGAATGACCGAGAAGGAATTTAAGCCTGCCAGCAATGCGGTAATCAAAGAGGAACTGAAAAAGGCAGACAGAGACATCGTGCCGTCCACCATCGGTGTTGCCGCGGCGTTAAAGGATATGTAAAGTGCAATCATCGACAGCACCCCGCCGAGCGCAATACACAGCGGAATGGTTTTTTTCTTGGAAAACACCGAAAAGAAGAATATCACAACCGCCAAGACGATTGCCAACACGAAGAACACCGCCACGCAGATAAGCGCGGTGTGAATCGGTTCCAGCGCTTGCCAAATACCCGAAATATCGCCCTCGCCGTTTTTCATCATCGGCAGTACCAACTCCACGAAACGCTGTATGCTCCAAACCGATTCCGTTGCGCCGGTGTCGGTTGTGTTGCCGGAGAGCTGTGCCAGCCATTTAAAAATATCCGATTCCAAAATCGTATAGATATACTCGCAAAAATAGGCGGCAATCGGCACGCATACCGCCATAATTGCCATGACGGCGCGATATAAAATATCTTTTGGCCCTTTATTCTGCTTGATTTGTTTTTCCTTTGCCATTTCAGTCGGCTCCTTTACTTTCCCCACGAGGAATTGAGTGCAACCGTGCGGTTAAATATTATACTATCACTTTCCGATTTTTTGTCAACACAGAAATATCCCTTGCGCATAAACTGGAATACATCACCGGGGAGAGCGTCACGCAAGCCGCCCTCAACAAGACAGTCCTCCAACACAGTCAACGAATCGGGGTTGAGATTGTCTTTGAAACTGCCGTTCGATTCGTCGGACGGGTTTTCCGCATTAAACAAGCGGTCATACAGTTTTACCGTAGCTTTGAAGCTGTCCGCCGCGCTGACCCAGTGGATTGTGCCTTTCACTTTTCTGCCGTCGGGGGAATTGCCGCCGCGGCTTTCGGGGTCATAGGTGCAGTGCACCGCGGTGATCTCGCCGTTTTCGTCGGTATCGTACCCCGTGCATTTCACAAAATACGCGCTTTTCAGGCGTACTTCATTGCCGGGGAACAGACGGAAATATTTTTTCGGCGGCTCCACCATAAAGTCCTCGCGCTCAATATACAGTTCTTTCGAGAAAACCGTTTTGCGCGTGCCCATTTCGGGGTGGGCGGGGTGGACTTCGATTTCCAAATCTTCGGTTTGCCCCTCGGGGTAATTGTCAATAATCAGTTTCAGCGGTTCGAGTACCGCCATGGCGCGCGGCGCGGTTTCGTTGAGCTCGTCGCGCACGCAGGACTCCAACAGCCCCATATCCACCACGGAATAGGCTTTGGAAACGCCGATTTTTTCACAGAAATTGCGAATGGCGGCGGCGGGGTAGCCTCTGCGGCGCATACCGGAAACGGTCGCCATGCGCGGGTCATCCCAACCGTCTACAATGCCCTCGTTGACAAGTGCCAGGCATTTGCGCTTACTTGTTAAGCAATAATTCAAATTCAAACGCGCAAACTCAATTTGGCGCGGGGGATTTTGAATCCCCAATTCCCGCAAAAACCAATCATACAGCGGGCGGTGGTTTTCAAACTCCAACGAGCAAAGGGAGTGCGTCACGCCCTCTTTTGCGTCGGACAGCGGATGTGCGAAATCGTACATCGGGTAGACGCACCATTTGTCGCCCGTTTGGTGATGCGAAATGTGCGCAATACGGTAAATGACAGGGTCGCGCATATTGAGGTTCGGCGACGCCATATCAATTTTCGCGCGTAAGACCTTTGCACCGTTCGGGAATTCACCGTCGGTCATACGGCGGAACAAATCCAAATTTTCCTCGACCGAACGGTCACGGTACGGGCTGTTTTTGCCGGGCTCTGTGAGCGTGCCGCGGTATTCGCGGATTTCGTCGGCGGTCAAATCGTCCACATACGCCTTGCCGTCTTTGATGAGTTTCACGGCACATTCATAAATGAAATCGAAATAACTCGACGCATACAGGCACTTGTCCCATTTGAAACCGAGCCATTGAATATCCTCTTTGATGGACTCGACATATTCCATATCCTCTTTTTGGGGATTGGTGTCGTCAAAGCGCAAATTGCACGTGCCGCCGTATTTTTTCGCCGTGCCGAAGTTGATGCAAATCGCCTTTGCGTGGCCGATGTGCAAATAGCCGTTCGGCTCCGGCGGGAAACGGGTTTGCACATGGGTATACACGCCGTTTTCCAAATCCTCGTCAATAAAATCGTGGATAAAATTGGAAGCCATGACTGTTTCTTTTTCTTCCATAGTTTTAACTCCTTTTACAGGAAATTTACGCTTGATAAAACGCCGCCGCATCGGCGAGGCGCGCCTGCACGGTTTCTTCGCCCAAAAGCTGTAAAATCGTGCACAGGTCGGGGGTGTTCTGCCGTCCCGTCACCGCAATGCGAATGACGGTGGACACATCGCCCACATGCCCTTTGAATGCGTCGGGATTCGCCTTGTACTCTTTGACATTCGGCGTAAATCCGTTGGGTGCGCACAGCGCTTTGATTTTTTCAAACCACGCGTCTTTGTCATCCGACGCGCTGTAAACCGCCGCATAGTCTTTCAAAATCTTTGCCGCGTCTGCCTTTGCGATATTTTCGGGCAAGGTGTAATCTTTTTCATATAATTCGGGGTACATATAGGAAAAATACCCTTTGACTTCGGAGAATGCCGCAAGGTCTTTGCGCGGCTTTTTGCCGCCGCGGTCAAGTGAGAGCATACCGACCGCTTTTTCTCGGTTCTCTTTTAAGATTTCCGCATAAGCCCTGTCATATTCCGCCGCCCACGCAAGCGTTTGGGTATACACTTCCTCGGCGGTCATTTTGGAAATGACGGTTTTGCTGATGTCCCGCAGTTTCGCCATATCGAACAGCGCGCCCGAAGCACTCATCTTTTTTAAATTGAAAGGGAATGTGAAGATATCCGCCTCGGGATTTGCACGCCGCCAATCCTCAAAATTGGAGTTTAAAAGCGTCATTAAATATTCGAGCAACGCCTCTTTCGGGTAGCCGTTTTCCGCAAAATAGGAAACCGCCGCTTCGGGGTCTTTGCGTTTGGAAAGTTTGCGCTTGGTGCCGTCCTGCTCGTCAATTTTCAACACCTGCGGCGTGTGTGCATATTTCGGCACGCGGAAACCGCAAGCACGAAACAACGCGATATGCTTTGCCGTGGAGGGAATCCATTCCTCGCCGCGAATGACATGCGTTGTGCGCATAAAATGGTCGTCGCACACATGTGCAAAATGGTAGGTCGGCACGCCGTCGCTTTTCAGGAGCACTTCGTCGATGATGTTTTCGGGCATTTCGATTTTGCCGCGCACCATATCGTCGAGCGTAATGCGTTTGTTTTCATCGCCGTCCGCACGGAAGCGCAAAACATACGGCTTGCCGTTTTTGATATTTTCTTTGATTTCTGCGTCGGTTAAGTCGCGGCATTTTGCATATTTGCCGAAATAGCCGCGAATGAGTGCACCGTCCTGTTCCTGTTTTTCGCGCAGGGCGGCAAGCTCGTCCGCCGTGCAAAAGCAGGGGTAGGCAAGGCCGCGCACCACCAAATCCTTTGCAATCGTTTGGTACAGTTCCACACGCTTGCTTTGCGTATACGGCCCATATGCGCCGCTTTCCGTGCCGAAGCCCGTTACACCCTCATCGAACGCAATACCGAAGGTATGAAAGCCCTCTATAATTGCGGAAACGCCGTCCTCGATTTCGCGTTTTTTGTCGGTGTCCTCAATGCGCAGATAGACAACGCCGTTTGAGAGCCGCGCCACCATATAATCCGTCAGTGCGCCGAACAGCCCGCCGACGTGCAAATACCCCGTAGGGCTCGGTGCAAACCGCGTCACGCGCGCGCCCTCAGGCAAATCGCGCGGCGGATACATCGCCTCAAAATCTGCGGGTGTTTTATGAATATGCGGAAATAAAAGGTCCGCAATTTTTTGCGTGTTTTCCATACTTTCGATACACCTCTCAAAATATGCCTATATATTATCGCAGAAAATCGACAAAGTATCAACTGTTTTTTCGCAAAAACGGGAAAATAACAAAAAAAGCAGTTCGAGCCGCGGCCCGAACTGCCGAAAAATCGGTTATTCCTCGATTTTTAATTTCTTGACAATCGCGCAAAGGCGTTTCTTGTCGAAAATCACGGGGGTGGGATACAGCGGATGTGCCTCTTTCATCGCGCGCTCGACGATTGTGTCAACGTCCTCGTCTTTGATTTGCGCAAAGCCTGTCGGAATATTCATGCGCGCATTCATCGATTTGATTTCAAAAATGAAGTTGACGGCTTTGTCCGCTTCGCTGACGCCTTTGACGCCCGCAATGTCCGCCAGACGGGCCAGCGGGGCGTACACCGCACTGCCGTATTCTTCCAAAATCACGGGCAAAATCACCGCGTTTGCAAGGCCGTGCGGAATGCCGTACATACCGCCCAAGTTGTGCGCAATCGCGTGCACATAGCCGACATACGCGCGGGTAAACGCCATACCGGCATAGAAAGAGGCGAGAAGCATATTGTTGCGCGCTTCAATATTTTTGCCGTCATTGTAAGCGGTTTCGAGGTTTTCAAAAATCAGCTTGGTGGCCTTTTCGGCGTATTCGCGGGTGGATTTTACATTGCTTTTGCCGATATACGCTTCGACTGCGTGGGTGAGTGCGTCCATACCGGTGGTGGAAGTGATGTGCGGCGGCAAGCCGACGGTCAGTTCCGGGTCAAGCACCGCGTATTTCGGGCGCAGGCACGGGTCGTTAATCGCATATTTTTCATGCGTCTGTGTGTTGGAGACCACTGCCGCGAGCGTGGTTTCGGAGCCTGTACCCGCTGTGGTGGGCACAGCGAAGAACGGCGGCAATTTGTGCATGACCTTCATCACACCGCGCATTTGCGGAACGGTTTTGTTCGGGCGCACCACACGCGCCGCCGCAGCCTTCGCGCAGTCCATCGGGCTGCCGCCGCCGAACGCAATCATCGCTTCACAGCCGTTTTCCACAAACATGGCGCGTGCTTCTTCGATATTTTCAATCGAAGGGTTAGGCTGAACGCCGTCATACACCACATAATTG
>JBJEPV010000185.1:0-6033 GCA_051881415.1 Candidatus Fimenecus sp. | reverse complement strand
CCCGCCCTACCCTAAAAATGCATTTCGTGCGTAGGGAACGGTCTTGACCGTTCCGCGAAATCACATCAAAATTCGCGGGCGGGCGCGGAGACCCGCCCCTACAAACGGGCGCGCAATGCACGCCCCTATTGTATTTTGTGCGTAGGGAATGTCATTGCCCGTTCCGTTAATTACCCCCGCAAACCCCAATTTTCCCCTGCGGTTCTTAACCCGCATCTGTGCGCCAAACGGGATTGCGCGCAAATTTCCTCTTGCAACAGGCGGCGTTTCCTTGTATAATAAAAGGCAGATTATCTTTGCAGACGGGCAAAATGCCCGTTTCCTGCGTTGTAAGGAGTCGTACAACAGATGCTGGGTAAATTTGTCAGAGTGCGGGTGACCAAACCCATCGGGCGCTTTGACCGCGATACCGGCGTGAAGTATCTGCTGAATTACGGCGTCGTTGAAAGCGGGCTTTTGCCGCATTCGCCCGTTGCGGGCGCGTACATTTTGGGGGTGGACCACCCCGTGCGCAATTTTGACGGCCGCGTCACAGCAGTCATTAAAGATAAAAAGCGTCATGCCGTGTATCTGGTTGTTGCACCGAAATCCAAGCACTATATCATTCACGATATTGCGCCTGCCGTCAGCTTTATGCATAAAGGCCGCGGTGTTTCCATAGAATGCTTTTATGAGCGTTCGTGCGGCGCGGTGGTGTTCCGCGATATTAACGGTGAAAAACGCTTTTTGCTGATTAAAAACAAGCGCAGTGCCCATTGGGGCTTCCCGAAAGGCCATGTCGAGGAGGGCGAGACCGACGAGCAAACCGCCACGCGCGAGGTGCTCGAAGAAACGGGCCTGCACATTTCGATTTTTCCCGAGTTCAAAGCGAAATCCAATTACACCATTCAAGGGCGGATTGACAAAACCGTGCTGATTTTCTTGGCGACCACCGCCGACACACAAACCGTCATTCAGCAAAGCGAAATCGAGGATTACATTTGGCTCGGGTACGACGCATGCTTAAATACGCTCAATTACGAGAATGACAAGAGCATTCTCACCCGCGCCAAGGCGTATATGGACGAACACAATTTATATGCAGAATAAAGGAGAACCGTTATGGCTGAAACCCTTGCCCAAACCCTTGTGGAACTGTTTCAGGACAAAATCCCGCCGGAACTTACGGCCTTCGTCATTTCGCTGCTGCCGATTTTGGAGTGCCGCGGCGGTATGATTGCCGCACGGCTGTTGCAAATGCCGTTTTTAAAGGCGTTTGTGATTTGCTACCTCGGCAATATGCTGCCGATTCCGTTTATCATTTTGTTTATCAAAAAAATATTCGAGTTTTTACGGCGGTTTAAATTTTTTGAGAAAATCATCGTAAAATTAGAAGGCAAAACCGAACGGAACAAAGAAAAAGTGCTCCGATACAAATCCTGGGGGCTGTTGCTGTTTGTCGCCATTCCGCTTCCAGGCACGGGCGGCTGGACAGGGGCTTTAATGGCGGCGCTGTTGGACATTGATATGAAACGCTCGCTCCCGATTATCGCGCTGGGCGTGTTCATTGCGGGCTTGATTATGTCGTTTGTCACCTACGGCATTTTCTCTATGGGCTAAACCGATATCGATTTCAGCGTACCCGTTTTCGGTACGCTGATTTTTTCAAACGAGGTGTTTTTTGTGGATGTGCGCGTCGGCGATATTTTGGAAATGAAAAAGCCGCACCCTTGCGGCAACAAAACATTTTTGGTGTTGCGCGTCGGTATGGATTTTCGTCTGCGGTGTGAAAACTGCGGCAGAGAAGTGATGGTGCCGCGCGTAAAAATCGAAAAAAATATCAAAAAAATCCAACGGAAAGATGACGAACAGGTATGATAGAAAAGTTAGAAGGCGTTGAAGAACGCCTTGCCGCCGTCAATGCGGAGCTTTGTGAACCGTCGGTTGTAAACGACCAACAAAAATACGCCGCTTTGATGAAAGAGGCAAAGCAGTTGACGCCGATTGTTGAAAAATTCTGCGCATACAAAACCGTCAAAGCCGCAAATGACGAGGCGCGCGCGATTTTGGACGAAAGCGGCGCAGACCGCGAGTTGCGGGAGCTTGCACAGGCGGAATGGGAAGAAACCGGCGAAAAATTAGAAAAACTCAACGAAGAATTGAAAATCCTGCTCTTACCCCGTGACGAAAATGACGACAAAAATGTCATTGTGGAAATCCGCGCGGGCGCGGGCGGCGAAGAAGCGGCGCTGTTTGCAGGCTCGCTTTACAGAATGTATACGATGTATGCCGAAGCGCACGGGTTTAAAACCGAAATCATCAACGCCAACGAAACGGAATTGGGCGGGTTTAAGGAAATCAGCTTTACCGTCGAGGGCGAGGGCGCGTATTCCCGCTTGAAATTTGAAAGCGGCGTGCACCGCGTCCAGCGCGTGCCCGAAACCGAAAGCCAGGGGCGCGTGCACACCTCGACCGCAACGGTGGCGGTGCTCCCCGAAGCCGAAGAAGTCGAATTTGAGTTAGACCCCGCCGATTTGCAGATTGATGTGTTCCGTTCAAGCGGCGCGGGCGGGCAAAAGGTCAATAAGACTTCATCGGCAATCCGCGTAACGCATCTGCCCACGGGTATGGTGGTCGAGTGTCAGGACGAGCGCAGTCAGTATAAAAACAAGGACAAGGCGTTGAAAGTTTTGCGTTCGCGGCTGTTGGAGATTGAGCGCGAAAAGCAAAACGCCGAAATCGCGGGCGAGCGCCGCAGTCAGGTCGGCACGGGTGACCGCAGTGAGCGCATTCGCACCTACAACTACCCGCAGGGGCGCGTGTCCGACCATCGCATCGGCTTGACGCTTTATAAAATCGAGCAGATTTTGAACGGCGATTTGGATGAAATTATTGACGCGTTAATTACCGCCGACACCGCCGAAAAATTAAAAGCAAATCCGAGCGAATAGGCAAATCCTTACACGCATTTTGTCGCGTATGTTCCCTGTGTCCCTCGCGCGTTTCCCCGCCGGTTTCCCGTAGCGTTTCCCCGCGCGCATATGAAAAAGCGATAAAACAACACTAAAATGTTCTCAAAAAAGCACGGTAGACAGTTTTTGTCTACCGTGCTTTTCCATATGAATTTTGATTTATACATCTAACCGTAGGGGCGGGTTTCCACGCCCGCCCGTGGATTTTGCTGTAATTCTGCGGAACGACACTTAGGTCGTTCTCTACGATTCATAGGGGCGGACTGTGTTTGCCCGCGGCGGGGGCAAGCCCCCGCCCTACCGTGTAAATACAAATACAAATTAAAATTTAAGCAAAATAATCCGCAAGAAAGGCAGGGCGATAATGTACGACTCACTCGAACAACTGAAAACCGACTGCCTTTCGTGTGCGGACTGCCCGCTTTCAAAAACGCGCACCAATGTGGTGTTCGGCGTGGGCGTGCCGACGGCAGAGGTGCTGTTTGTCGGCGAGGGCCCGGGCGAAAATGAGGATTTACAGGGCGAGCCGTTCGTTGGGCGCGGCGGGCAGCTGCTTGACAAATACTTAACGCACATTGACCTGTCGCGTGAGAAAAATATTTACATTGCAAATATCGTCAAATGCCGCCCACCGAATAACCGTGACCCGCGCGAGGAGGAGCAGACCGCATGCGAGCATTGGCTGCGCGAGCAAATGAAACTTTTGCACCCGAAAATCGTGGTGTGCCTGGGGCGCATTGCGGCGCAGAAAATCATTTCGCCCGACTTTCGCGTCACCAAAGAGCACGGCGTATTTTATGAACGGCGCGGTTTTTATTTGATGGGCACGTTCCACCCCGCCGCGCTTTTGCGCAATCCCGCCCAAAAGCCGGACGCGCTTTTGGATTTTGTAGCTTTGCGGGCAAAAATTCAAGAAGTTTGTGAGAGAACATACTGATGGCTTTTTTACCGTTTCATTCAAGAGATTTGTTTTTTAAAAGTATATTCGGCGCTGTGAAGACGGGCGAAAAACTGCGGTTTCGCCTGCTTTTGCCGCGCTCTTTTTGTGCCTCGGCGGCGTTTTTTGTGCTGACCAAAGACGGTGAAACGCCCGTGGAACACAGTATGTATTGGGCGGGTATGCACGGCGAAAGCCAAGAAATTTGGGATTTGGAAATTGCACTTTCCGAACAGGATTTGTACTTTTACCATTTTGAATATGACTCGGCTTGGGGGCGCGGCGCGATTTACCACATCGGGGACGGCGCGGGCGCGGTCGCCAATGCCGTGACGCCGAAAAGCGATTGGCAGTTGACGGTGTACGATGCAAACTACCGTACGCCCGACTGGCTCAAAGGCGGTGTGCTGTACCAAATTTTCCCCGACCGCTTTTATAATTCGGGAAAAGAAAAAAAGAATGTCCCCGCCGACCGCATTTTGCGCACCGATACGGAAAATCAGCCCTACTGGAAACCCGACAAAAACGGCAAGGTGTTAAATAACGATTATTTTGGCGGCGACCTTGCGGGCATTACCGAAAAACTGCCGTATTTGCAGTCACTCGGCGTGACTTGCATTTACTTAAATCCGATTTTTGAGGCGCACTCCAACCACCGCTACAACACGGCGGATTATTTGAAAATCGACCCGCTTTTGGGAGACGAAACCGATTTCAAAACGCTTTGTGAAACCGCGAAAAACTTCGGGATTCGCGTGATTTTGGACGGGGTGTTTTCCCATACGGGCGATGACAGTTTGTATTTCAACCGTGCGGGGCGCTACAAAACCTTGGGCGCGTACAATTCCGAGCAATCGCCCTATTACCCGTGGTATACATTTTTTGACTATCCCGACAGTTACAAAAGCTGGTGGGGCTTTGAAACGCTCCCCGAAGTGAATGAAGAAAGCCCCGAATATCTCGAATTTATCACAGGGAAAAACGGTGTAGTTAAAAAATGGCTACACCTCGGTGCGGCGGGCTGGCGCTTGGATGTCGCCGACGAATTGCCCGATGCATTTTTGGACGCGCTTTGCGCCTCCGCGAAAGCGGAAAAGGCAGACGCGCTTGTGCTCGGCGAGGTTTGGGAGGACGCGACCAACAAATGGGCGTACGGCGAACGGCGGCGGTATCTGTTGGGCGGGCAACTCGACAGCGTGATGAATTATCCGTTTGCAAACGCAATTTTGAACTTTGCGCGCAGCGGTATCGCCGAGGGGTTTGCACACGCGGTGACCGATATTGTCGAAAACTATCCGAAGCCTGCGCTTGACTGTATGATGAATCACATCGGCACGCACGATACCGAACGCGCGATTACGAAAATTATGGGTGAAAGCGCCGAGGGGCGCGACCGCGAATGGCAATCCCGGCGCGCGCTGTCCGACGCAGATTATCAAAAAGGCGTAACACTTTTAAAGCTCGCGGCGGTGCTCCAATTCACGCTCCCCGGTGTGCCGTGCATATATTACGGCGACGAGGCGGGCTTGCAAGGCTACAAAGACCCGTTCAACCGCGGTTGTTACCCGTGGGGGCGCGAAAATCAGGATTTGATTGCGTTTTACCAAACTTTGGGCGCGTTGCGCGGGTCGCTTGACTGTTTGAAAACGGGCGAACTGCATTTTGTTTCGGCGGTGCTTGGGTGTGTTGCCTACGAGCGCGAGGGCGACAGCGACGGGATTTTGGTCATTGCCAACCGCAACGAGCAGGAAATCACCTACAATTTGCCCGACAAATGGCAGTACAAACGCGAGATTTTACACGGCGCCCCCGTGACTTCTTGCGTGAATGTACCGGCAATGGGTTGTGTGATACTTAATTTTTAACTACCGCCGCGCACGGCGCGGAACAAATCCCTTGCTTGCCTTGGAAATTGTTTGAATTGGGATTTGTGGGGATGAACGCATTGTATTTCGTGCGTAGGGGTCGGCGAGATTCCCCTGTTAGGGGAAATGTCGCGTAGCGACAAAGGGGTAATGGCGTAGCCGTAACCTCGACGACCCGTTGTAGGGGCGGGCGTGGAAACCCGCCCCTACTCTAAAATTTTATTCCGTGCGTAGGGAACGGTCTTGACCGTTCCGTAAAACGGCATCAAATTTGCGGGCG
>JBJEPV010000184.1:0-6045 GCA_051881415.1 Candidatus Fimenecus sp. | reverse complement strand
CTTTATCACCATACAGCCAAGTGAATTTATCAAAATCGTATATGTGTTTTTTATGGTACAATAGGGAAGATTTCATAAGGAAGGAGCTATGCAAAATGAAAACCTTGGATTTAATTGTGCCTTGTTATAATGAAGAAGAAGCTCTTCCGATTTTTTATAATACCGTTGCACCGATTGTGGCTGGGTTGGCGGATACGGCAGTTCGTTTCCTGTTTGTGGATGACGGCAGCCGTGACAAAACGCGAGTTGTACTGCGCGATTTGGCGGGGAAGGACGAGCGTGTACGCTATATTTCTTTTTCACGCAATTTCGGCAAAGAGGCGGCAATGCTTGCGGGGCTTCGCGCCGCAAACGCCGATTATATCGGAATTATTGACGCAGATTTACAGCATGACCCGCAGTTACTTCCCGAAATGTTGCGTGCTGTTTCCGAAGAGAACTATGATATTGCGGCGGCGCGGCGAATTGACCGCACAGGGGAATCCAAACTGAAAAGCGGCTTTTCCAAAGCATTTTATAAAATTATCAACCGCATTTCCGACGCAAGTATTGAAGAGGGCGCGCAGGATTACCGGATTATGCGTTGTAAGGTTGTACAGGCCATTCTTTCTATGCCCGAATATAACCGTTTTTCCAAAGGCATTTTCAGTTGGGTCGGGTTTCAAACCAAATGGTTTCCGCATGAAAACCGTGCCCGCACGGCGGGGCACTCAAAATGGTCTTTCGGCAATTTGCTGACCTATGCGATGGACGGTATTGTGAATTTTTCTACCGCGCCGTTAAAGATTTCTCTGTTCTTTGGCTCGGCGCTGAGTTTCGTCGGCATCATTTATGCCTTGTATATCATTATTCGTACATTGCTTTTGGGCAGTGATGTACCCGGGTATCCGTCCATTTTCAGTGCCATCTTAATTATCGGCGGATTTATCCTGCTTTTTTTGGGCGTTTTGGGTGAATATATTTCGAGAATTTATATGGAAGTGAAAAATCGTCCGAACTATATTATTGACGAAACCAACATAATTCCCGCAACCGACGAAAAAAAATAAAATAAGCCTTGTAATTGCGACATTTTTTATATATAATCATAACAGTATGCACAAATCGATTGTGCTGAAAGGTGGAAGCAAAAAGTGGCAGAAGAAAAAAATATGTTCGTTGAAATGGAACATAATGTCATGGATTTTTGGGAGCAGGAGAAATGCTTTGAAAAATTGCGTGAAAAAAATAAGGGAAATAAAATGTTCCGCTTCTTAGACGGTCCGATTACCGCCAACAACCCGATGGGCATTCACCATGCCTGGGGCAGAAGCATTAAAGACATATTTATTCGTTACCATGCGATGAACGGCTGTGATTGCCGTTATCAAAACGGTTTTGACTCCCAGGGTCTTTGGGTGGAGGTCGAGGTGGAAAAAGAACTCGGCTTTGAAACCAAAAAAGATATTGAAGAGTACGGTATGGATAAATTTACGCAGGCTTGTAAAGACCGCGTAAAGCATTTTTCGGGTATTATCACCGAGCAGTCCAAACGCCTTGGACAGTGGATGGATTGGGATAACTCCTATTATACCAATACCGATGAAAACATTGCGGGTATTTGGTATTTCTTAAAGAAATGTGATGAACACGGCTGGATTCAGCGCGAATACAAGCCGATGCCTTGGTGCCCCAGATGCGGTACTTCGCTTTCCGAGCACGAAATGACCGGCTCTTATAAATTGATGACGCATAATTCCGTGTTCTTTAAACTGCCCATAAAAGAATTGGACAGCAAAATGCTTGTCTGGACAACCACGCCGTGGACTTTGTCCTCGAATGTGGCGTTGGCAGTCAATCCCGAGATTGATTATGTGGAAGTTAAAGTCAAGAGCGACGAACAGACTTTAATTCTTGCCAAAAACGCCATCAAATATTTGGGCGATGATAAAGTCGAAGTTGTGCGCGGCTTGAAAGGCGAAGAACTCGTCGGTCTGCACTATGAAACCTGTTTCCCGGATATTCCTGCACAGGCGGGGATTGACCATAAAATCGTACCGTGGGAAGATGTTGCCGCTGACGAAGGCACGGGTGTTGTACATATCGCGCCCGGTTGCGGTATTGAGGACTTTGAACTCGGTGAGCGCATCGGTCTTGCAAAGGTGATGCCGATTGACGATACGGGGATTTACCTTGACGGCTTCGGCTGGATGACCGGAAAGGACAGACATACCATTGCCGACGAAGTGTTCGAGCACTTGAAGGCGGATAATAAACTTTATAAAGTGGAGCCGCATGAACACAGCTATCCTGTGTGCTGGCGTTGCAAATCCGAAGTGGTGTTCCGCTTGGTGCCCGCGTGGTATATCCGTACCGAGGAGTTAAAGCCGAAGCTCATTGCAGCGGCAAACGCTGTGAAATGGGAGCCTGCTTCCAACGGCAAGCGTATGAACGATTGGCTGACCAACATGGGCGATTGGAACATTTCCAGAAAACGCTATTACGGTATGCCGTTGCCGTTCTACCCGTGCGACTGCGGGCACACAACCGTTATCGGTTCGCGGCAGGAACTGCATGATTTGGCAGTTGACCCCGCCAAAGTGGACGCTTTGCCGGAATTGCACCGCCCGTGGGTTGACGAAATTCAAATCAAATGCCCGCATTGCGGTAAACCCGTTTCCCGCGTTTCCGAAATCGGCGATGTTTGGCTCGACGCCGGTATTGTGCCGTTCTCAACGCTCGGCTATTTCCGCGATAAAGAGTATTGGAGAAAGAACTATCCCGCAGAATGGGTGACCGAAATGCACGAACAGGTGCGTTTGTGGTTCTATTCCCTTCTGTTTATGAGCGTTGTTTTGGAAGGCAGAGCCCCGTATGAGCGCGTTTTGACCAACAGCGCGGTTGTTTCCGAGGACGGCTCAAAGTTCTCGAAAACAGGCTTTATGATTAAGTTTGACGAGGCGGCGGAAAAAATCGGCGCCGATACCGTTCGCTATATGTATGCAGGCGCTCCGGTTTCCAGCGATGTCCGTTTCGGCTACAATCTCGGCGATGAAGCGCGCAGAAAATTGCTGTCTTTCTGGAATATTTATACGTTCTATGAGACCTATGCCAAAATTGATAAGCCGAATTTTGAAGGCTACACGCCCGACAAATCCAAAATGAGCCCCACAGACTTGTGGCTTGCGGCACGCACCAACGAATTTATCAAGCGCGCAACGGCTTGCTATGCGGATTACAAGGTGTATTTGCTTGTCAAAGATTTTGAAGTGTTCGTAGACGATATTTCCAACTGGTATATTCGTACCAATCGCCGCCGTTTCTGGAAAACGGGCGACGAGCAGGACAAAAAGCTGGCGTATTGGGTACTGTTCTATGCGCTCAACTCCGCGGTGCAGGTGATGGCGCCTGTGATTCCGTTTATGACCGAGCACATTTGGCAAAATCTGACCCGTAAAGTGTTGCCGTCATCGCCGATTTCCGTGCATTTGAGCGATTGGCCGAAACCCTTAGCGGGCTTTGACAACGACGAAATCATTGCACAAACCGCTATGGTGCGTGAGGCGATTGCCGTAGCAATGCGTTTGCGCAATGAACAGCAGTTAAAGGTGCGTCAGCCGCTTTCCAAACTGTATATTTGCTGTGACGAGGCGGCGGCGAATAAAATCCGCACCTTTGAGAAAAATATTTTAGACGAGCTCAATATGAAAGAGCTTGTGTATTTGCAAGATGTGAATGTTTTGGAGGACAAATACCTGACCGTGAACTTTAAGGTAGCAGGTGCGGTACTCAAACAAAATGTTAACAAGATGAAACAGGCGCTCGAATCCTTTTCCGATGCGGATATGGCGGCGGCTGTGGCGGCTGTGGAAGCCGGCGGGCAGGTGACTGTTCCCGGTTTTGATGGCGCTTTCGATGCTTCCATTTTCAATTTGGCCACCAAAACCAAAGCGGGGATTGTTTCTGCGGAATTCCAAAACGGTGCGGCGGTGATTGCACTCGATACAACGCTTACCGAGGATTTAATCCGCGAAGGCTTGGTGCGTGATGTCATTCGTCAATGCCAGCTTATCCGTAAAGAAGCGGGCTATGAGGTGGAACAGCGCGTCAATATGGCAATCGCTTCGGAAAATGATGATATTATTGCGGCGCTGGCGGAAAAGAAAGCCTATTTGGAAGCCGAATTGCTTGCCGATTCCGTTTTGCTGAATGAAACGCTTGCAGCAGACCTTGAAAAAGAAGTGGATATTGCCGACAGTAAGGTGAAACTTTCGGTTGTGAAAGCATAAGGAGGATATATATGCTTACAGAAATTACAAAAGATATGACCATCGGCGACATTTTGGACGCCGACCGCGAAACCGTTCCGTTTTTCTTGGAAATGGGTATGCATTGTCTCGGCTGTCCCGCCTCCCGTGGTGAGACCGTCGAACAGGCTTGCGAAGTGCACGGTGTGGACGCCGATGCGCTTGTGGATAAAATCAACGAATTTCTCAAGAATAAATAAGGAAAAAGCAGGGGCGGTAACAAGTTTGTTGCGCCCCTGTTTTCTACGGTGACTTATGCTGAACTTAACAAACCGATTGCAGTTGGTTGCCGACTGTGTAAATCCTTGCATATGTATGGCGGACATCGGCACGGACCATGCTTATTTGCCTGCGTGGTGCCTTTTAAACGGCAAAACGCAGTTTGCCATCGCCGCCGACATCAATCCAAACCCGCTTGCCAATGCGCGGCAAACGCTCGGTACATACGGCTTAGAGGAACGAATTGATTTGCGCCTTTCCGACGGATTGCAAAATATTGCGGCAGACGAGGCGCAGGAAATCGTTGTAGCGGGTATGGGCGGCAATCAAATTGCAGATATGATTGAGAATACGGCGTGGTTGCAAGACAACGCCAAGCATTTGATATTACAGCCGATGACGCATTTTGAAGATGTGCGCAAAGCGCTTTTGGAGAATGGCTTTCAAATTGAGACGGAACGCACCACTGCAGAGGGCGAACGGTTGTATTTGGTGATTTCCGCGCGGTATAGCGGGGAAAAACGAGAATACCCCGCGTGGTATTTGTATGCGGGCGAGTTGGTGCACAGCAAAACAAAAACGGACTGTCTGTTTTTAGAGAAAATTCTTGCGCGGCTTAGCAAGCGAGCTACCGCACTTTGTGAGCAAGACGAGGCAGAATCCGCACGGCTGTTTGCCGTCATAAAGGAGATTGAACATGAACGCAGGGCAGATTTATGATTACATAGACCGCATTGCGCCGTTTTATTGCCAAGAGGAATGGGACAACAGCGGCTTTCAGGTCGGCGAACGGGCAAAGGAAGTACATAAAATTTTATTTGCCTTAGATGCGACTGCCGATTTGGTGCGGGAAGCGCATAAAAAGCAGTGTGATTTAATCGTAACGCACCACCCGTTTTTGTTTCAAGCCCAAAAACAATTTACGGAACAAAATCCTGCTTACCTTGCGGCAAAATACAATATTGCCGTGATTTCCGCCCACACTTCGTATGACTGCGCCGACGGCGGTGTGAATGATGTGCTGGCGGAAGTGCTGGAATTACAAAATATCCGAAAATCCGAAAACGGGTTTTACAGACTCGGTGAAACAAAATGCAAAACCGCCTTGGAATTTGCCGCGTTTGCAAAATCTGTTTTAAATGCGACCGTAGCGGTTTCTCTGCCGCAAAAAGAAATAAAGCTTGTTGCAGTTTGCGGCGGCGCGGCAATGGAATTTGCCCTTGAAGCCCAAGCGGCGGGTGCGGATTTGTATTTTACGGGTGACGCCAAACACCACGAAATTTTAGATGCCGCGGAATGCGGGCTTTCCGTAGCGGCGGCGGGGCATTTTGCGACAGAATTCCCTGCGGTGGTGTCTCTCAAAAATCGCGTACAGGCGCAGTTCCCCGAAATTGCTTGCGCGCTGTCTGCGCAGACAACACCAACCGTAACGGTATAGGAGTATATATGGCATTAGACGGTATTACTTTACATTTTGTAAAAACCGAATTGGAACAGACCGTTTTGGGCGCGGCGAAAACCGCGCGCGATACCAAAAAAC
>JBJEPV010000183.1:0-28723 GCA_051881415.1 Candidatus Fimenecus sp. | reverse complement strand
TGATACGATTTTACGGAACGGTCAAGACCGTTCCCTACGCACGCAATATATTTTTTCGCGTAGTGGCGGGCTTCCACGCCCGCCGTGGAGTTCAATGTAATTCTGCGGAACAACACTAAGGTTGTTCCCTACGCACAAAATAAAATGCGTTCACCCCCACAACCCCCAATTTGTCCTCTGTGTTTTTGGTTTATGTCCTGCGGTGGGGATGGTAAAAATCATACGCTGTAAAATTATAAGTATATGCTTATATTTCTAAAAAAGAAATAAAAACGGTTCAAAATCGCCCTGTTTTTTCAAAATTCTACAAATCCTACAAAAAATCGCCTAAAAAGCAGACCAACTTTTCTGTTTTTTTCTGATTTGCAACAGAATTTTAATAGACAGTTAACATTTGAAATGTATATTATAATGCAGAGTACAGTGAAAATGGTGAGAAATATGGATTGGGAACGGGAATATCAAAACCGCTGCAAAACCGCCGAGGAAGCCTTGTCGCTGATTCGGGACGGAGACCGCATTGTCACTGCCTTTGGCTGCGGCGAGCCGCGCGGCGTCGAACAGGCACTTTTGGCGCATTACCGACAGTTTCACAATGTGGAAATCATCAATATGCTGATGCTCGGCGATACGCCGTGGGTTTCCGACGAAATGCGCGGGCATTTTACATACCATTCCTTTTTTGCCTCCGGTTCCAACCGCAAGGCGATTTCCGGCGGCACGGCGGAATTCACCACCTGCCACTTTTACGAAATCCCGATGGTTCTGCGGGAGATGTTGCACCCGCGCGTGACCATTCTATCCGTAAGCCCCCCCGACGAAAACGGCTATGTGTCGCTCGGCACCAATGTTGATTACATTGAAAGCACGCTTTCGTATTGCCCCGTCAAAATTGCGCAGGTCAATGCAAATGTGCCGTACACCTACGGCAAAGCGCGCAAGCATGTGACGGAATTTGACTGCTTTGTGCGGTGCGATATGCCCCTGCCTGAGGTGCCGAGCGCACCGATTACCGAGACGGAGCGCAAAATCGGTGCCTACTGTGCTTCCTTAATTCACGACGGGGATTGCTTGCAGTTGGGTATCGGCGGGATTCCGAATGCCGTTTGTGAGGCGCTCAAAGGGAAAAAGGATTTGGGTCTGCACTCCGAAATGGTCGGTGACGGCGTGGTGGATTTGTTGGAAAGCGGCGTGATGAACAATCGGCTGAAAAATTTGCACACCGGCAAAACCGTTTTGGGCTTTGCGTTCGGCACCGAAAAACTGTTCAAGTATATCGACAAAAATCCGTCGGTGGAGTTTTATCCGATTGAATATGTGAATCACCCGCTGGTGATTGCGCAAAATGACAATATGGTATCCATCAATTCCTGCATTGAAATTGATTTGATGGGACAAGTTGTTTCGGATACCATCGGTATGCACCAGTTTTCCGGTGTCGGCGGGCAGGTCGATTTTGTCCGCGGGGCGACCATGAGCCGCGGCGGGCGCTCGATTATCGCACTGCCCTCTACCGCGAAGCAGGACAGCATTTCCAAAATCGTGGCGAAAATCACCGACCATTCTGCGGTCACCACCACGCGCAACGATGTAAACTATGTCGTCACCGAATACGGCATTGCCCAATTAAAGGGCAAAACCATGAAGGATCGCGCGCGTGCGCTGATACAAATTGCGCACCCGAAATTTCGCCCCGCGCTGTGTGCGGCATTTGAAGAACGATTTAACACATCCCCATTTTAAGCAGTATATTTTTGACGGAGGTACCCTCTTATGGCAATTTATAAGCAAGAACACTTCGGCATCGCCCGAAAAATCGTATCCAATATGACCTCGGAGAGTTGGGAGACCATTCCCCATGCCGTGGTCAGTTATGAGGCAGATGTCACGGAATTTATGAAAGTGTGTAAAGCGCTCAATGCAGACTGCACCGATAAAGCGCAAAAAATCACCGTCAACACCGTGATGCTCAAAGTGATTTGCGAGGGGTTAAAAGCCGCGCCGAAACTCAATTCGACCTTGGAGTTTAACCGCAAGCTCGTGCGCGGGTGCTTAAATTATCACGATACCATTGATATTTCGATGCCGCTGATGTTACCCGACGGCAGCATGATGACGGTCAATTTGCACGATATGGGCAACAAAACGCTGCGAGAGATGACCGAGGCCGTCAACGATACCGTCCGCCGTGCAAAGCAGTCCGATATGAACGAAGTGATGTATGAGGTTTCGCTCGACAATACCCTGCAAGGCTTAAAAAAAGGTAAAATTCTGCAAGCCCTGCGGCGGCTGTACGGCTCGAAAACCGGCAAGCACAAGGTGCACACCTTGCGCGGCAGTGCAAAAAAAGAATATTACGCCATTCCCACAACCGAGCGTTTAACGAAGCATGATATTGAACAGGGCACCACAACGGTTTCCAACCTCGGCTCTGTGCACCGCGCGCAAAAAGGAATGTGCTATTTGTTGGAGATTATTCCGCCGCAGACCACGGCATTTGCCATTAACGCCGCCCAGCGCCGCCCGAGCGTGGTGACCGACGAAAACGGCAACGAAAAAATGGAAATCCGCACGATTATGCCCATCACTTTTGCGTTTGACCACCGTGCATTCGATTACGGTGACTGCCTGCCGCTGTTTGATAAATTCGATGAGATTTTTGAAAATCCCGAAGTCATTTTATCGTGGAAGTAACTTAAAAAAACGATTTTACCGCCACCCCGTCGCGTGCCTGTGCGCCCGACGGGGTGCTTTTTGCTTTTCGGTAATTTTTCGTGAAAATGCCGAAACCTTTTTTGTTGACAAGGTCTTTTTCGGCGTGCTATGATGTGGGTAGATATGTTGATATGCATATTGGATAAATTATATTTGTTTTGGGGGATGCATATGAAAAAACGAACACGCAGTCAAAAAATTCTCGCTGTTATGTTGGCAATGCTGTTGTTTGTCTGCTCTGTGCCGATTTGCGCCGTGGCGGCCGCGCCGAAAATCACGAGCATTTCGGTGGAGGATGTCCAACTTATTCAAGACACAAACGGCTATTTTACGACGGATTATGATGCGGAAACCGATACCGAAAGCGAAGAATACTACAAGTATTGGTATTCCCCCTCCGTGACCGTATTTTTTGCGGACGGCTCTTCGCAGGTGTGTTACGGCGGCTTGGACTGGGGCGGAGAATGGTACGAAGTTAAATATACGGACAACCAAAGCGCCGCGACACCGTGGGGCGTTGGGGAACACACGGTGACGGCAGAACTTTTGGGCGTTGCCGTCAATTTTACGGTAGAAATTATCGAAAACCCGGTTGCACGCGTGGAGGTTGCCGAATCGTTGCCGATACAGATTATCGAGAAAACGAACGGGTCTGTGTATTCCGAGTATGACCCGGAAACCGGTGAAGAGAGCGAATACTTTTATTATTGGTACGCACCCGATTTGACCGTGTATTTCAAAGACAGCACTTCTCAGGTTATCTCCGGTGGGTTGGATTGGAATGGGAATTGGTACAGTGTATCCTATATGGATGACCAAAGTGCCGTGACACCGTGGGGCGTTGGGGAACATACGGTTCTGCTCGACTTTTTAGGTTTCAACATAGAATACACCTTAGAAATTGTCGAAACACCCATTGAAAGCTTTTCGTTAACGCCTGACCGCGCATTGATACAAGGCATTGACAACCCGGCGGAATACCCGGAGGTTTTGCAATTCCAAATGACGGTTGTGAAGAAAAACGGCTCAACCATCGTCGGCTCGGCCGATGAAATCTATGCGCAAACCGGATATGCGTTGGAATTCGAGTTTGATTCTTCTGTAAGCGAATGGGATGTCGGGAACCATACCGTTACCGCTTCGTTTATGGGTGTAACGGCGGATGTGGAAATCGGTATGATTGAAAATCCGTATGAAAGCATTTCCATCAGCGGGGAACACGAAATGGTGATTACCTTTACAAAGCCGAATGGAGAAACCGTGGTTGCAAACGCCATATCCATGGATACCCGCGCAGGCGATTATGGCTTTGTCGGCGGGTATATTGAGACGGACAAAGGCGTTTACCCGATTACATTTACCTTTGAACCGGACAGCAATGACGCATTGAACACCAAAAATTTGACCGCAAAAATCGGGGAAATGACCTCCAATACCTTGCAAACCTGCAAATGGGTCAAAGCACAAGAAGTCAGTTACGGTTTGCTGTATGATTACTACAACATTTATTATAGAGGCATGTCGTTGCAGTTTGACGGAACGCTGAACAAAACAAATATCGACGGTATTGCCACCTTGGCAACGGCCCTCGGCGGATTCCCGTGGGACGACGCAGTTCATGAGGATGAGGGCTACTATGCTTTGATCAGCGCTGCGGATGTGCAACAAAATATTGCAACATACTTCGGCATTGCCAATGCAGATGTGACCATGGCAAAAGGCTATGACCCCGAAACCGATACCGTGAAAATCTCTGCCTTAGACGGCTGGTACGGGTCGAGTGAGTACAATATAACCTATGAAAACGGGCAATGGATTTTGCGCGGCTATTTGCCGGAAAACGACGAAGCGCCTGTGATGGAAATTGTGATGGATGATGCAATGCGCATTCAGTCGATTCGTATGGATTTGCCGTCGGATACGCCCGCCGGCGACCTCAACGGTGACGACAAAATCAGCGCGGTGGACGCACGATGGGTATTACAGGCGGCAAGCGGCGCCCGCACCTTAACGGACGCGCAAAAAGCCGCAGCTGACCTCAACGGCGACGGCAAAGTGAACGCCGTAGACGCGCGTTGGATTTTGCAGATTGCCTCGGGCGCGAGAACACTGTAAAATTTAATTTGTCATTCTGAACGAAGTGCAGAATCGCAAACAGTACAAAGTATAGTTTGTGCAACACGAGATTCTTCGCCTAACGGCTCAGAATGACAAAAGGGGATTTGTGTTTGTAGGGGGCGTGCATTGCGTGCCCGTTTGTAAGGGTGGGTGATTCCCCTGTTAGGGGAAATGTCTGCGAAGCAGACAAAGGGGTGCCCGTTTTCGGAGAAAATCCACGCCCGCCCGTGGATTTTGATGTGATTTTGCCCCTCCGTCACGCGCCTTGCGCGTGCCACCTCCCCAAAAATTTGGGAGGTTTGCGGAACGCGTCTTCGGTCGTTCCCTACGATTCGTAGGGGCGAACTGTGTTCGCCTGTATAATTTGATGGCATTTGACGGAACGGTACGACCGTTCCCTACGCACGAAGTAAAATTTTCAGAATAGGGCGGGGCTTGTCCCCGCCCTATTCTTCCTCGCTGTCTGAAAGTGCCGTGCGCCGTTTCATACCGAGGCAAACGAATCCCGCGGGCAGTAAGGACAACAAAACCGAAATACCGTAGAGAACGAGGTCGGGAATTGTGTGGTTGCTCGGGCCGGATACAAGCAAAGCAAACAGGGTTTCCAGCGGTGGGAAGCGTGTGCCGAAAAAGAAAAAGAACGGGAGAAAGAATGACATTTTTGCACAGCAAATGACGCGCACAATCCCCGCGAGGAGAAAAGCGATACTTTGCGCAAGTACGGCATACCGTAAATCTGTTTTGTAGCAACACCTTTTCCCAACCGTATAGAAAACGGCATACATCCCCACGATAAGAAAAAACATGGTAACACCGCCGAAAATAAGCGATATGCTGTCGTCAAAGGCAAGAAGATACCATGCCCCCATCGCCAGTGCGGCGAGCACGCTTTCTAAGCCTATCCACAGAACAACAGTTCCAACCGCGTTGACAACGGCTTTCCCGATTTTTTGACACATCATTTTCTCTCCTTTTTTGCCTACAAACAACAAAAAGTGCTGTATTGGTTTGTGACACCAATATAGCACTTTTTTAAAACGATATGCCCGAAATGTCATTTTCGGTCGGTTTTTTGTCATTTTTAACCGTTTGCTCGTCAAAACCTCCGCAAATTCGGATGCAATTTCGCACAACAACACCCCTGTGCATAGAACACAGGGGTGTAACTTTGTGCAAAAAACGCAGAAGGCTTTTTATTCGTCCTTGCCGCAGCAATGCTTATATTTTTTGCCGCTGCCGCAGGGGCAGGGGTCGTTTCTGCCGGGCTTTTTCGCCTTGCGGACGGGTTGGCGTTTTTCACTGCCGTCCGAGCCGCCCGAAGTGCCGGTGATTTTCGCCTGCTGTTCGCGCTTGACTTCTTCATTGGTGCGCAAAACCACGGTCAAAATCCCCGTGACCGTGCCCTCTTGAATGGCGGCGGTCATTTCGTCGAACATATCAAAGCTTTCCATACGGAATGCCACAACGGGGTCTTGCTGACCGTACGAACGCAGATAAATACCGCGTTTGAGTTCTTCCATCGCGTCGATGTGGTCCATCCAGCGCAAATCGACATTTTGCAACAGGATTTTGCGCTCCAGCTCCTGCATAATCGCGTCGCCGTATTTTTCCGTCTGTTCTTGGTAACGCTTGTTGGCGCGGTCTAAGAACAAATCAATGAAATCCTGCTGTGTGGAAAGCCCTTCGGCGCTGTCGCCGCCCAAAACCCAGCCGAGTTTTGCGAGCATCCCTTTCAAATTCCACTCTGCCATCGGCAAAGAGGACGGGCAGTAGAATTCCACCTGCGCGGTGAAGTAATCGGTAATCATCTTCCCAATCGTCGCGTGCAAATCTACGCCGTCGAGCACCTGATTGCGCTGTCCGTAAATGACTTCGCGCTGTTTGTTCATCACATCGTCGAAGTTCAACACATTGCGGCGGGTTGCGAAGTTGTTGGACTCCACCTTTTTCTGCGCGCCCTCAATGAGGTTCGAGAACATTTTCGCCTCAATCGGCATATCGCCGACGGATTTGAACGAGTCCAAAATGGTATAGAATCGGTCGCCTGCAAACAAGCGCAACAGTTCGTCCTCGGCGGACAGATAGAATTGGCTGTGGCCGGGGTCGCCCTGACGGCCGGCACGCCCGCGCAACTGGTTGTCGATACGCCGCGATTCGTGCCGTTCCGTACCGATGATGTAAAGCCCGCCTGCTTCACGCACCTTGTCGGCTTCGTCGCGCAGGTCTGCTTTGTATTTGTCCTCCAATTCGCGGAAGGCTTTGCGCGCGTCTAAAATTTCCTCGTTGTCGGTATCGGCAAAGCCGGTTGCTTCGGCAATCAGTTCTTCAATGTAGCCTTTTTTGCGCATTTCGGCTTTTGCCATAAATTCGGGGTTGCCGCCGAGGATAATATCCGTACCGCGCCCCGCCATATTGGTGGCGATGGTCACGGCGCCGTATTTGCCTGCCTGCGCGATGATTTCGGCTTCTTTTTCGTGGTATTTCGCATTCAACACCTCGTGCTTAATGCCGCGTTTTTTCAGCGCTTTTGAGAGTGCTTCGCTCTTTTCAATGCTAATCGTGCCGACAAGCACGGGTTGCCCTTTTGCGTGGCACTCCAAAATCTTTTCGATAATCGCGTTGAACTTCGCCTGCTCGGTTTTGTAAAGCACATCGGGGTCGTCCACACGAATCATCGGCTTGTTGGTCGGAATGGAGACCACGTCCAGCGAGTAAATCTCTTGGAACTCGACGCTTTCGGTCATCGCCGTACCGGTCATACCCGACAGCTTGTCATACAAACGGAAGTAGTTTTGGAAGGTGATGGTGGCAAGCGTTTTGCTTTCGCGCTCCACCTTGACGCCTTCTTTGGCTTCAATCGCCTGGTGTAAGCCTTCGCTGTACCGACGGCCGAGCATAATGCGGCCGGTGAACTCGTCCACGATGAGCACTTCGCCGTCTTTGACCACATAGTCTACATCGCGTTTCATCACGCCGATGGCGCGAATGGCCTGTTCAATGTGGTGATGAATGGTGATATTTTCGGCGTCCATCAGATTTTCAATATTAAAGAATTTTTCGGCTTTGGCAATACCTTGTTTCGTCAGCGTTGCACTCTTCGCCTTTTCGTCCACCACGAAATCGCCGTCCGCGTCCACCAAATCCTCTGCGTTGAATTTGGAGTCTAACTCTTTGACGGTAATCATTTTTAAGGTTTTTGCAAAGGTGTCCGCGATTTTGTAAAGGTCGGTGGATTTGTCACCCTGCCCGGAAATAATCAACGGGGTGCGCGCCTCATCAATCAAAATGGAGTCCACCTCGTCCACAATCGCAAAGCTGTGGCCGCGCTGGACGCGCTGTTCGGCATACAGCACCATATTGTCGCGCAAATAGTCAAAGCCCATTTCGTTGTTCGTGCCGTAGGTGATGTCTGCGGCATAGGCGGCTTTGCGTTCTTCGTTGGAGCACTCGTGTACGATAAGCCCGACGGAAAGCCCCATAAAGCGGTACAGCTTGCCCATCCATTCCGAGTCGCGGCGGGCGAGGTAATCATTGACGGTGACAATGTGCACGCCTTTGCCCGACAGGGCGTTTAAGTAAGCGGGGAGGGTAGCGACCAGCGTTTTACCTTCGCCGGTTTTCATTTCGGCAATTCTGCCCTGATGCAAAATGATACCGCCGATAATCTGCACGGGGAAGTGCTTCATATTGAGCACGCGCGCCGATGCCTCACGGCAGGCGGCAAATGCCTCGGGCAAAATATCGTCGAGCGTTTCGCCGTTTTGCAGTCTTTCTTTAAACTCCGGCGTTTTGGCTTTTAACTGTTCGTCGGTCAAAGCGGCGTATTCGTCTTCAAGCGCCAAAACCTGCTTTTGCAGCGGCAAAATACGCTTGACCTCTTTGGAGGAATAATCCCCGAATATTTTCTTTAAAAATGACATACATCTTCGTCCTTTCCGGCATTCCGCATAGAAATGCCCGCATACAAATTACATTATAGCACAACATTTGCAAAAAATCATCTCTTTTTTTGCACAAAATATTCGGAATTTTCACTTGAAAATTATTAGAACAACTGTTAATTTTCGTTGACTTTGCAACGAAAATTTGGTATGATTGCACTATATAGTTCACAGAACTATGTCGGTTATTATCTGCATAAGGAGGAATTACATTGACCGATTCAAGAACATTAGCCTACATAAACCTCTATGCGGTTTTGGGCACCCTCGAAAACCTCTGCGAGCTCGACAGCCAGTCGAAGGAAATCCTTTCAGAGATGAAAAAGCCTGTTTCCGTCTGCTTTGATGTCAAAGGCGGACCCGCGGCCACCATCAAATTCACCAAAAACGGTTGCCGTATGGAAGACGGCAAACAGCCGTGCGACATTTACATTCCGGTCGCCTCGTGCGAAAAATTCAACGGAATTATCGACGGCACCGTAACACCGATTCCCGCAAAGGGCTTCACCAAAATCGGCTTTTTGCTGAAAACCTTTACTGCATTGACCGACAGATTAACAGAACTGATGAAACCGACAGAGGAAGCACTCAAAGACCCCGCATTCTTTGCCCTTTCCACGACCTTGACGTTCTATACCATTTCCGTTGCCCTTTCCCAAATCGGCAATCAGGATGCCATCGGCAAAGCGAGCGCGTCGTATATGCTCGACGGCGAAATCAGCTTCTTAATTAAAGACGGCCCCGCCGCAACACTGCGCGTGAAAGACAACCATTTGGTTACGATCAAACAAAAAAGCGAAAATCCGCGCGCCATTATGCAGTTCGACAATATGCAGTTGGCAAACGATTTGTTCAACGGCAAGGTAAACGCGATGGAATGCATCGGCAAGGGTACGGTGGAAATCCGCGGTATGCTTTCGATGGTAGACAATATGAACCGAATTCTCGACAGAGTTGCTCTGTATTTAGCATAAGGGAGGCGCGTGACAATGAGCAAATTTCCGGAATATAAACACGACAAAAGCCATGAGTATTTTGACAGGGCAATTAAGGTAATCCCCTCGGGCATTTACGGGCATTTGGGCCCCGCCGAAGGCTTATGGGTTCCCGTTTCCAAATGGCCCTTCTATTCTGAAAAAGCGCAGGGCACCTATTTTTGGGATGTTGACGGCAACAAGTACATAGACTTTATGTGCGCATACGGCCCGAATGTGCTCGGCTACAATGACCCCGATGTAGATGCGGCGGCCATGAAACAGTTAAAGCTCGGCAACTGCACCACTTCGCCCTCTAAGGTGATGGTGGAATGTGCCGAAAATTTGGTGGATACCGTTGCGTCGGCAGACTGGGCATTTTTCTGCAAAAACGGGTCGGACACCACCACTTTGGCGGTGATGACGGCGCGTGCCCACACCCATAAAAAGAAAATGTTCTTCTTAAAGGGTTTCTATCACGGCGATTTCCAATGGGCACAAAAGGTGGACTATCCCGGCATTCTGCCCGAAGAGGTTGCCAACAATGTGGTTGTGCCTTGGTTTAATTTGCAGGCGCTTGAAGAAGCGTACGAAGCCTGCAACGGCGATGTGGCAGGGCTTATCGCACAGCCGTATGACCACGGTAATTTCAGCGACAACCGCGTGGCGTCCAAAGAGTATTGGCAGGCTGTCCGCAAATTCTGCGATGACCACGGTATGGTGCTCATTTTCGACGATGTGCGCACGGGCTTCCGTTTGGATTTGCAGGGCTCCGACCACTATTACGGCATTAAGGCAGACCTTATCTGCTTCTGTAAAGCGCTTGCGAACGGCTACAATATGTCGGCACTCTGCGGCGGCGAGCATATGAAGGGCACGGTTTCGGGCTTGACCTATACCGGTTCTTATTGGATGAGCGCCGTGCCGTTTGCGGCGTCCATTGCCTGCATCAATAAAATGAAAAAACTGAATACCCCCAAAATGTTCCGCGAAATGGGTACAAAACTGACCGACGGCTTTAAGGCTGCGGCGGCGGAACACGGCTTTGATTTGGTGGTTTCGGGCGAGCCGGCGCTGTTCTATCTGCGCATTGCGAATGACGACAGCTTAATGCTCCACCAGGAGTGGATTGCAGAATGCGTCAGCCGCGGGTTGTTCTTAGCCTCGCACCACAACCACTTTATGAATGCGGCTGTGACCGATGAAGACATCAAAAAGTCCATCGAAATCGCCGAAGACGCATTCGCGGTGGTTGAAAAACGCCACCCGGAACTCAAAGGCTGAACTTGTGAATTTTGCGGCAGTTTCCGCAAGGCAATACATTGATTTTTAAGGAGGAAAATCATGCAAAAAGCACCTTTAACCAAGGAAGAATGGTTGGCGCTGGAAAAAAAGGCCAATGACCTGCGTCACCTTTGCCTGCAAACCACGGTTTGGGCGGGCAGCGGGCACATCGGCGGCGGTATGAGCGTTATGGACATTCTCACCGTCATGTACCACAGATACCTCAATGTGAAGAAAGAGGACCCCAAGTGGGAGGACAGAGACCGTTTCATTCTCAGTAAAGGTCACGCGGGCATTGCGTATGCACCTGTGCTTTGTGACTTTGGCTGGAACGATATGGAACAGCTCAAAACCTTTAACCTGACCAATTCCAAAATGGGGATCCATTTGGACTCCAACAAGGTCGAAGGCGTGGACGCGTCCACAGGTTCTCTCGGTCACGGGATTCCGATTGCCGCAGGTACGGCGATTGCGGCGCGCGTGCTCGGCAAAGACTATTACACCTATGTTGTCACCGGTGACGGCGAATTGGACGAAGGCTCCAACTGGGAAGGCTTGATGACCATTCGCCACTATAACCTCACCAACTGCATCACGATTGTCGACCGCAACCATTGTATGATTGACGGCAACACCGAAGATGTTATGAAATTGGAGCCGCTGGCGGACAAATTCACCGCATTCGGCTTCAACACCATCGTTTGCGACGGCAACAACATTGTGGAGCTTTGCAAAGCGCTCGACGAGGCGCATGCATGCAAAGAGAAACCCTCGGTTATTGTTGCGGACACCGTAAAAGGCGTCGGCATTAAACTGACCGCCGGCAACTACAAATGGCATTACGGCGCGATTGACGACGAAATGGCAAAAGTTGCTGCAAATGATTTGGACGAATACAGCGCAGAGCGCATTGCTCGCTGCGGAAAGGAGTTTGAATAATGGCAGGAGGATTTGTTTACAACGTAATTGAAACCCCCGAGCTTTCCACTTCGGAAATTTACGGGAAAACCTTGGCAGACCTTGCCAAAGAGCACAAGGAAATTGTGGCGGTTACCGCCGACCTTGCCACCTCTACCAAATTGCAGGACTTCACCAACGCTTGCCCCGACCGCGTTTTCAATGTCGGTATTGCGGAGCAGAATATGCTCGGCGTTGCCGCCGGTATGGCAAGAGCAGGTCTTGTGCCGTTTGCTTCGACTTTCTCGGTATTCGCGTCCTTGCGCGCGGCTGATCAGCTGCACACCGACATTTGCTATCAGAATGTCAACGCAAAAATTATTGCGACACACTCCGGTACTTCGTTCGGGCAGGCAGGCTCCACCCACCACGCCATCGTGGATTTGGCGGTGACGCGTTCTATGCCCAATTTGACTGTTATCTGCCCGGCAGACGGTTACGAAACCGCCAACGCCGTGCGCGCGGCATATGAAAACTTCGGCCCGTACTATATCCGCATCAACCGCGGTTTCGACCGTGTACTGTATGATAACGAGGATTACGGCTTTGAAGTCGGCAAGGCAGTCGAAGTACACCCCGGTACCGACATTACCGTTATCGCTTGCGGTTCGTGCGTATTCCAAGCGCGCGAAGCGGCGAAATTCTTGGAAAATGCCGACGGCTTGAAAGTGCGCGTATTAAATATGCACACCATCAAACCGATTGACAAAGAAGCCATCCTCAAAGCGGTGCAGGATACCCGCCGTATTATCACGGTGGAGGATCACAGCACGATCGGGGGCTTGGGCTCGGCAGTTGCCGAAGTGGTTGTGGAATCGGGCAAGGGCTGCGCATTCAAGAAACTCGGTCACCCCGACAAGTTCGCACCCATCGGGTTGCATGAAGATATTATGTCCATTGTCGGCATTGACGCGAACGGCATCATTGAAGCGGTTCGTGAAGTGATGCACAAAGACTTTGAATTAGACGACAACTGGGACGATGAAGTCTAAATTTTTGTTTGGGCGCGCGCCTCGCACACTTTTTTCACCCGCTCGCGTACCTTTGTACGCGTCGGGGTGAAAGAAAGCGCACGATGCACGCACTTTCAAGCAAAAATTGCATAGCGGTGGATTTTTCAGCGGGTTGCGTACCTTTGTACGCGGCGGTCGAACTTTAATCCGTTATGCATCGCGCCTAAATCAAAAATTTTCAAATGCGTTTGTTTATGCGCGCGCCTAACGAATGAACTTCTCCCTCGTGTGTCTTTGTACGCGTCGGGGCAAAAGGAAGCGCGCGATGCACGCACTTTCAAGCGAAAACAGTATAACGAAAGGTACGCGTTTTATGCGTAACCGTACCTTTCGTTTTCGGGCTTGCGCTGCCCGTGAAAAAGCGCGCAACCTTTTCAAAAAGGAGTGTGAAACACTTGCATACAAAAGAAGAATTGTATTCCAATAAAATATTCTTTAACGCCGCGTTGCCGCTGGTCAAGGTCATTGCCAACGATGTGCCGTCCTTAAAAAAGCAATTCCAAAAGGTACACGCCATCATTCAGGTGACGGCGCTCGACCCTGACGCTGAGGGTGGGAAAATCGGTATGCATTATGTGGTCAACGGTGACGAGTGGCTTGTCCACTTAAACCGTGTTGACCCCAACCCCCATGTGGAATTGGAGTTCAAGAGCGTAGAAGCAATGAATGCCTTTTTCAAGGGCAAAATGAGTCCGGCAACCTTGCCGAAAATGCGCGGTATTGTGAAGCATTTCGGGGCATTTAAAGCCTTTTTGATGACGCTTTTAAAAATGTCCTCTCTGCTCGGCGCAACCGAGCCGCCCGCAGACGAAGATACCAAAGAGCTGATGGTCAAATGTTTCTTCTATCTGCTGTCCGGCGGTATCAGCCAACTGAACAAAATGGGCCACGAGGAAATCCACGATTGGACTTCCAAAAGCCCCGACCGCGTTTATGCGTGGGCAGTCAACGGCTATCCGCAGATTTCCGCGTATTTGCGCATTAAAGCGGGCAAATCAAGAGCCGGCAGAGGCGAATATAAACGCGCAATGCCGTTCTTCACCCTGCGTTTTGACAGCTTAGACAGTGCCTTGGGTATTTTGCTCGGCACGGACGATATGCTCGAAGCCGTCAAAAAAGGGCACCTGATTATGGACGGTGCGCCCGAATTCGGCGGCCAAATCGGTGCCTATATGTTAGAAGTCGGCGCATTGGCAAAATAATTTGCGGCAAAGTCGACAGGAAAAACATACAAAGAAAAGCGTGTGCGAATTTCGGTTCGCACACGCTTTTTTTCTGTAACCAGATTACTTTAACTTGTCTAACGGCAAACTGTACGCCGGCAAAAAGTCCGCAAGGAAAATTTGCAATTCGGGGCAGTCCAAATTTTCCAACGCTTTTTTGGTTGCCTTTTCCGCCTCGGAAAATTCCGCGTTGCCCGCCTTGCGCTCCTCAATGCATTTGATGTATGCCGAGAGTTTGTCCGCCGCTTTCACAAGACGATGTAGGTCTGCTTCTGCACCGTTTTCCGTCAGCAACGGCTCGTAGTCTGGGCGCAAATCGTCGGGCAACATCGAAAGCAGGCGCTCGCCCGCATACTGTTCCACCTTTGCAAACGCTTCGCGCATTTCACCGCTGTGGTATTTCACGGGGGTGGGCATATCGCCCGTAATGATTTCGGGCGTGTCGTGATACAGCCCCAAAAGCGCCGCGCGCGCGGCATCGTAGTTTTTCCCCAAGCGCCGATTGCCAATCACCGCCAACGCGTGCGCCAGCGTTGCCACCTCGTAGGAATGTTGACTTAATGTTTCATAGGTTGTGTTGCGCATTAACGCCCAGCGGTTGATATATTTAATGCGTGAGGCGAATGCAAAAAAATTGCTTTTCATATTGTCGCTCCAAACAACAAAAGCCCGCAAATGCGGGCTTTGCCGTAATTTTTAAACTTTGGTTTATTTATAGTTGGTTGCGCCGGCGCTGTGCCACAGAATGTAGAAATCGAAACCGGACTTTTTGTAGGTGTCCATTTGTGTGGTGGCGTTACCTTTTGTGAAGCCGGCCGCTTGTAAGCCTTGCTCCATTGCGTCGCGCATGGTGCTGTCATAGGTACGAATGCGTGCGGACATCACCAAAGATTCGGGGTCAATCTGCCCTGCCTTAAAGCCGGTCAGCCACCAATGCTTTTGCCAACCGCGGGTAAAGAATTTTTTACCGCTTAGGTAATCGGCGGGGGAGAGATACAACGTATAAGACATATACAAAAGGTGGTCATCATCCGCGCAGTAATACAATTCGTCGGTCTGCCCGGGAATTTTGTAATACACGCCGATTTCCGCGCCGCCGAACGGCCCGTACTGCCCTTTCCAGAACTGAATACGCCAGGCGAGATTGTCATAATTGAAATCCACTTTGGTGGTGAGATAGGTCATATTGCCCAGCGCCGCCACTTGGTCGTAATGCTTAATGTAATTGCCGGAGCGTTGCCAAGAGTCCAGCTCCGTGTAAAACACGCCTTCGTTGGCATCATAATTGTAGCCGAGGGCATTGATTAAGGCCGCCGCCAGTGCAACATCCACGCCGCTTTGTTGCGCGGCTTGGTTAACTTTGTCGCTGTTTTGCATGGCGGTGGTTTCGGTAGTTTTGGTTGTAGATGCTTTTTTGGTGGTTGTCTCTGCCGCGGCAGTGGTGTCTGCGGTTGTTTCCTCCGGCACAGTGGTTTCTTCCGCCGTGGTTTCGGGGGCGGCAATGCCGTTGGCACTGCGTGTAATCTCCTCTTCGCCGCCGCCCTTTTTGCAGGAGGCAAAGGAACAGGCAATCATAAGAACGGCAAGGACGATACAAAGCGTCCGTTTTACCGTAGAATTCATAGTTAATACCTCCAAATTTATCTCTGTGCTCATTATCGCACAAATCGTGTACAGTGTCAATATCTATTGCTTTTTTTGCGCGGCTGTGGTACGCTTATATATAGAATTTTAGGTCTGTTTTTAAGGTGGGAATCGAAAAATGAGTCAAATACGAAATGAAGCGCTGTACGCTTCGGGAGAACAAAAAATACAGTGGGTAAAATCCTTTATGCCGCTGTTGTCGGGGCTGGAATCGGAGTTTGCCGCCGAACAGCCGTTCGCGGGGCTTCGTGTGGCGCTTTCGGTGCATTTGGAGGCGAAAACCGCCTACCTTTGCCGTGTGTTGCAGGCGGGCGGCGCCGAAATGTATGTCACGGGCAGTAACCCGCTGTCCACCCAAGACGATATTGCCGCCGCGCTTGTAAAAAGCGGTATGGAGGTTTTTGCCGTGCACGGCGCCACTGCCGAAGAATATCACGCCCATTTGCAGGCGGTGATTGCTTCGCGCCCCAATATTATTATTGACGACGGCGGCGATTTGGTGAATCTTATCCACAACGAATACCGCGAATTGTTACCCGAGGTTTTGGGCGGCTGTGAGGAAACCACCACGGGCATCATCCGTTTGCAGGCGATGGCAGCAGACGGCGCTTTGGAATTTCCGATGCTTGCCGTAAATAATGCCAAATGCAAATATTTGTTTGACAATCGCTACGGCACGGGGCAGTCGGTATGGGACGGCATCAATCGCACCACCAATTTGATTGTCGCGGGCAAAACCGTGGTTGTTGCGGGCTACGGTTGGTGCGGCAAGGGCGTTGCCATGCGGGCAAAAGGCTTGGGCGCCAAGGTCGTTGTGACCGAGGTGGATGCCGTCAAGGCGATGGAAGCGGTCATGGACGGCTTTACCGTTTTGCCGATGGAGGAAGCCGCCGCAATCGGCGATTTCTTTATTACGGTGACGGGCTGTAAAGATGTCATTACCGAAAAAGCGATGCGTAATATGAAAAACGGCGCGATTCTTTGCAATGCGGGGCATTTTAATGTGGAAATTAATATCGGCGATTTGGAAAAACTGTCGGTCGCGCAGTTTGAAAGCCGCAAAAATATTATGGGCTACAAATTGGCAGACGGCAGAGTGCTCCATTTGATTGCCGAGGGGCGGCTTGTTAACCTTGCGGCGGGCGACGGACACCCTGCGGAAATTATGGATATGAGCTTTGCCATTCAGGCGCTTTGCGCGCGGTATATTGCACAGCATCAAGGTCTCCAAAAAGGTGTGCATTTTGTGCCGGAGGAAATCGACTGCGAGGTTGCGCGCAGAAAATTGGCTTCGTGGGGCGTAAAGGTTGATGCCTTGTCAGAAGAACAGAAAACCTATTTGAACAGTTGGAATGTGTAAGACGGATGTCAAACTGTCGGCAGAGACCGTTCCTTTTTGCGGCGGTGACGCGAAAAAAGTCGAGCAGTTCCAAGCGCAATTTTTCGGCGATCGGTTTACGAACGGTTGAAATTTTGCTATACTGTATGTGCATACGGTGCGGGTTTGTATAAAAGGGGTTACATAGTATGCGGATTTTTGAAGCGATTTTGTCTTTTTTTGACACGGAAGAAGAAAAAGCCATTCTGGCCGAATGCAAGGCAGAGGACATACAGCGCAAACGCGACTTTACGGTCGATGTTGCTATCCGAAACCGTATGAAAGCCATGCGGTTTTGGCTGTGGGTGTCTTTGCTTGCGGACGGGGCACGCTGTTTGTTTGCCGCCTCTGCCATTCAAAAGGACGCGGGCAATGTGCCGCGCAGTACCTGGATTTTCATTTCCCTGTACGGCGTGATGTTTGTGCTGACGGCGTTGTTCTTAATTATCGGGCTTGCGATTCGTTGCCGTGCAGCGCAACAGTATCGCTTGATTAACGCGATGTGTGACGGGTATATGTTGCTGTATATGCTGTGCAGTGCGGCGTTTACCGTGTTGGATTTGGAAAACGGCATTGTCGGTTTTTCTTTAATTGTGGCGCTGTTTATTGCGAGCAGTACGCTGTATTACCGACCGGCTGTAACCGTTTTTAATGTTGCGGCGACCATGGCGGCATTTTTCATTACCGTTTACTATATGGATTTGCAGGTCTTTTTACAGCCGCTGGTGTTGTTCCGATTGCTCACGGTCGCGGTTTTGTCCGTGATTATCGGCATTGCGCGGTACCGCTCCAAATACAAGGTGTTTTTAAAGGAATACACCGTCATTCAAAAAAGTGAACAGTTGAATTGTCTGAATGCAAAATTGCAGGAAAACCGTGTGCAAATCGAAGCGCAAAATCAGCAGTTGCAAACGCTCACCAATACCGATGAGTTGACGGGGTTGCGCAGTCGTCGCAGTTTTGTGCGCGAAAGCGCCGAAACGCTTGCCCGCGCCGCTGAAAAAGGCTGTTTTGTGACGGTGGCGATTGCAGATATTGACAATTTTAAAACGATTAACGATTCCTTCGGCCACACCGTGGGCGACGCGTGTCTGCGGGCGGTCGGCGGGGTGCTTTGCGCGGCGGAAACAGACGGCGTGCGCGCGTACCGCCTCGGCGGGGATGAGTTGATGGTTGTCTTTGAGGACAAAAGCCGTTCCGATGCGTTTTTGGTGATGAACCGCGTTGTCAAAGCGATTTCCAATTTGCAAATTCCGAATTGCAAGCAGACCATTACGCTGTCCGTCGGCATTCATTCCGCCATTCCGACACCCACAAGCCACATAGACGAATACATAGAAAAAGCCGATACACTTTTGTATGCGGCAAAAGAAAACGGCAGAAATCAAATTATGACCACTTTACAAGATAAAGGAGAAAAAAATCATGTTGCAAACTGAAACACCGAAGGCGGGCGAAACCCTTGCCGTGCTCAAAACCAATATGGGGGACATCAAAATTCGCCTGTTCCCCGCGCTGGCACCCAAAGCGGTGGAAAATTTCAAAACCCACGCCGAAAACGGCTATTATAACGGATTGATTTTTCACCGCGTCATTAACGATTTTATGATTCAGGGCGGCGACCCGACAGGCTCGGGCATGGGCGGCGAGAGCATTTGGGGCGACAGCTTCGAGGACGAATTCACGCCGGAACTCCACAATTTGCGCGGTGCCGTTTCCATGGCGAACGCAGGGCCCAACACCAACGGCAGTCAGTTTTTCATTGTGCAGGCGAAAAATGTGTCCGACGATATGATTGACCAGCTCGAAACCGCGCCCGAGGAGCTGTTCCCGAACGAGTGCGTGCGCGCGTATGAGAAAATGGGCGGCACACCGTGGCTTGATTATAAGCACACCGTATTCGGGCAGGTTGTGGAAGGCTTAGAGGTTGTGGACAATATTGCCGCCGTGAAGGTGGACTTTTTCCAAAACAAGCCGCTTCAAGATGTTGTGATTGAAACGGTCGAATTTGAAACCGTGTAATTTTGGCGGGGCGGGAGCGTTTTCCGCCCCGAAATGATAGAACTATGAAACAGAAAAGACCGCAAAAATGGCGCAAACGCGAAGCGGTACTGCTTTGCCTTGCGCTTGTTTTGCTGATTGCCTTTGTGCTGTGGCAGAATAACGATTTGACCGTGACACAGTACACAGCGCAAACGAAGAAAGAGACACCCGCAGGCGGGCTTAAAATTGTGCAGGTGTCGGATTTGCACAACAAAGCCTTCGGCAGGCAAAACGAAAAACTACTTGCGCGTATCCGCGAGCAAAATCCCGATTTGATTTTGCTGACGGGCGACACGGTGGACAGCCGCCGCACGGATATAGAAATCGCGTTGGATTTTGCATCTGCGGCAACGGAAATTGCGCCCGTGTATTTTGTTTCGGGCAACCACGAAAACCGCTTGCCGATTGACCGCAGGACCGCATTCTATGCGGGGCTTCGTCAAAGCGGCGTGCAGATTTTAAACGACGAAACGCAAACCGTTTTCGCGCGCGGGTGCGAAATTGCGCTTGTCGGTTTAGATGACGCGCATTTGGCGGACAGCACACTGCAAACACTTTGTACCGACTTGCCCGAAAACACGGTACAAATCCTGTTGGCGCACGAGCCGCAGGAACTGGCAAATTACGCGGCGGCGGGTGTGGATTTCGTCTTTTCGGGGCACACCCACGGTGGGCAGGTGCGCTTGCCGTTTGTCGGCGGGCTTGCCGCGCCCGACCAAGGCCTTTTTCCGCAGTACGATGCGGGGGAATTTACCGAACAAAACACGGTTATGTATATCAGCCGAGGCTTAGGGAACAGCCTGTTTCCCGTGCGGGTGTTCAACCGCCCCGAACTCGTCTGCGTAACCGTTGTAACGGAGGAATAACACGATGCTTTTTTCGGATATTACCGTTTTAAATGCAGATTTTCAAATCGAGCCGCACAAATTCGTCGGCGTGCGGGGCGACAAAATTGCCTTTGTCGGCGACCGCGCGCCCACCGAGGATTTCGGGGAAGTGTATGACGGGAAAAATCGCCTGTTGATGCCCGCGTTTGTCAACGCGCATTCCCACGCGGCCATGACGCTGTTGCGCGGCTATGCCGAAAACCTGCCGTTACAGCGGTGGCTTGAAGAACGCGTGTTCCCGTTTGAGGACAAAATCCAAGACGAGGACGCCTATTACAGCACCGCGCTTGCCATTGCCGAAATGATTAGAACGGGCACGGCGTCATTTACCGATATGTATTTCTTTTCGGAAAATGTTTTGCGCGCCGTTGCGGACAGCGGTATCAAATGCAATTTCGGGCGGGCAATTACGAGTTTTGCGGACTGTTCTATTGCCGAAATCCCGAGTTTTCAGGAAAGCGAAAATTTAATTAAAACTTACCACAATGCCTGTGACGGGCGGATAAAAATCGATATGAGTTTGCACGCGGAATACACCAACCGTCGCACCGTTATCGAGCAATTCGGCGAAAGTGTCAAGGCGCACGGGCTTCGCGCGCATATCCACCTGTCCGAAACCGAAAAAGAGCACGAGGAATGCAAACAGCGCCACGGCGGGTTAACCCCTGCCGAGCTGTTCGCCGCCTGCGGCGTGTTCGATGTGCCCTGTACGGCGGCGCATTGCGTGTGGGTGACCGAGCAAGACCGCGAAATTTTCAAAGAAAAGGGCGTAACCGTTGCGACCAACCCCGCAAGCAATCTAAAACTCGGCAGCGGCGTGTGCGATGTGTACGCGCTGTTGCAAACCGGCATCAATGTTGCGCTCGGCACGGACTCGGTCGCCTCGAACAACAACCTCGATATGTTCAAGGAAATGTACCTTTGCGCGCTGTTGCCGAAAGGGATTCGCCGTCAGCCCGATATTGTATCGGAGCGCGATGTCTTGAAAATTGCCACCGTCAACGGCTGGCGTTCGCAAGGGCGCGAGGACAGCGGCGTGATTGCCGTTGGCAACAAGGCGGATTTGATTGCGGTGGATTTAGACACCGTGTATATGTGCCCGCATAACGATACCGTGAACAATCTTGTCTATGCCGCAAGCGGTGAAGATGTGGTTTTAACCATGGCGGACGGCAAAGTGCTCTACCGTGACGGCGAATATTTGACCTTGGATATTGAAAAAATAAAATTTGAGGTGGAACAGCGTACCCGCCGTATTCAACAGGAGGTCAAAGCCAATGCGTAAAACCGCCGCGCAATATGCAGAACAACTGAAAGCGAAAATCGCCGTACAGCCGAAAATCGGCATTATTTTGGGCTCGGGGCTCGGGGATTTGGGCGAAAAAATCGAAAATCCCGTGTTTGTAGACTACAAAGACCTTGACGGTTTTCCCGTTTCCACCGCGCCGGGGCACAAAGGGCGGTTCATCGCGGGCACGCTTGCGGGCAAAGAGGTTATTTGTATGCAAGGGCGTCTGCACTTCTATGAGGGGCACGAAATGGCGGACATTTTACTGCCCGTGCGCACGCTTCGTTGCCTCGGTGTGGAAACGCTGATTTTGACGAATGCCGCGGGCGGGGTGAATACCGCGTTTTCCGTCGGCGATATTATGCTGATTGAAGACCATATCAATTTTATGGGCAGAAATCCGTTGGTCGGCAGAAACGATGATGCATTCGGTTGCCGTTTCCCCGATATGAGTTTTGCCTACAATCCCGAACTGCGCGCACTTGCCGAGCAATGCGCCAAAGAGACGGGCATCAACATCTGTAAAGGTGTTTACCTTGCCTGCTCGGGGCCGAGTTACGAAACGCCCGCCGAAATCCGCGCATTTCGCACCCTCGGTGCAGATGCGGTCGGGATGTCCACCGTGCCCGAGGTTATCGCCGCCAACCATTGCGGTATGCGCGTGTTGGCGTTTTCCTTAATCTCGAATATGGCGGCGGGCATCTTGAAACAACCGCTGACCGAAGAAGAAGTTTTGGAAGCGGGGCGCAAAAAGGGCGCCGAAATGCAAACCCTGATTTGTCAAATCATCAGAAAGCTGTAAAGGATATTCCCTTTACAAAATCGGAGAAACAGGATGTATGATTTACACGGCGAAACGGTGCATTTTGACACCGAACACAATCGCCTTTTGCTGTTAGACCAAACCGAATTGCCGAACAAAACCGTTGTGCTCTCGCTTTGTCGTTTAGAGGAGATGGTCGAGGCAATTTACAATTTGCGCGTGCGCGGTGCTCCCGCCATCGGCGTTGCGGCGGCGGTAGGGCTCTCTGTGCTCTCCAATGCAAGTACGGCAAAAACAATTACAGAATTTCAAACGGAATTTCAAAAAAATGCCGCCACACTCGAAAAAGCGCGCCCCACGGCGGTGAATTTATCGTGGGCGATAAACGAAATGCGCAAAACGCAGGCGTTACACGCGAAAGCGCCGATTGCCGCACAAAAAGCCGCGCTCACGGCACGCGCGTTGGAACTGCACGCGGCGGATATTGCTGTCTGCCGCAAAATCGGGGAATACGGCGCGGCACTGTTACAAAACTGCGACGCGGTTTTAACGCACTGCAACGCAGGGCGGCTTGCCACGGTCAAATACGGTACGGCGCTCGCGCCCGTGTATATCGCAAAAGAACAGGGGCAGACAATCAAAGTCTATGCCGACGAAACCCGCCCGCTTTTACAGGGTGCGCGGCTGACGGCGTATGAACTGTGCGAAGCGGGCATAGATGTCACCGTGCTTTGCGACAATATGGCATCTTACGCAATGCAACAAGGTTTGGTGCAGGCGGTGCTGGTCGGCTGTGACCGCGTGGCGAAAAACGGTGACACCGCCAACAAAATCGGGACATCGGGCGTGGCAATTTTGGCAAAATATTACGGGATTCCGTTTTATGTTTGCGCGCCGTTTTCCACGATTGACAAAACTGCACCGACGGGCGCCGAAATTCCGATTGAACAGCGCGACGGCGCAGAATTGCGTTCCCTTTGGTACGAAACGCCCAAAATCCCCCAAAATGCAAAAACGCTCAATCCTGCGTTTGATGTGACCGACCACAGCCTCATCACCGCATTTATCACCGAAAAAGGCGTGTTACAGCCGTCGGACTTTTAAGTTTTTCTTGACGAACAAAGCGTGGAATGCTACTATAAAATACATACAAACCCATCTTGGGTTTGCTTTTCAATCTTGTATTATCAATGTTGAAGCAGTAAGGTGGTCTGTAAAATGCGCGTATTTGATTTTGACAACACCATTTATGACGGCGAAAGCGGCTTTGATATTTTTATGTATTATCTGAAAAAAGAGCCGAAGATTGTTGCGAAATATGTGCCGAAATTCGGCGAGGGCTTTGTGCTTTACAAATTGGGCAAAGTGAAATTGGACGATGTCAAAAAGGATTATGGATATATTTTAAAGGAATGCTGTGCACAGGTTTCCGATATTGAACAAACGATTGTGGAGTTTTGGGACGAGCACGAAAAGAAAATCAAAAGCTTTTACCCGAAAATCCAGCGCGAGGACGATGTGATTGTTTCCGCCTGCCCCGAGGTGATGCTCAGCGAAATTTGCCGCCGCATCGGCATAAAGCATTTCATCGGCACAGAAGTGGATTTGAAAACCGGTGAAATCGGGCGCGTTTGCTACCGCGAGGCGAAAATTGCCGCCTACCGCGCGCAGTACGGCGACGAAGAAATTGACGAGTTTTACACGGACTCCATGAATGACCGTGCAATGATGGATATTTCGAGAGATGTGTATTATGTCACCGGCGACCGCATTGAAAAAATCAAAGCGGACGGCGTTTGGCTCAAAGAAATGGAATAAGGAGAATACGGTATGAAAGCCATTACAAAATGGATTGCCGTTGCCGCGGGTGCGGCAGGCGCGTTGCTTGTGGCGCGCGCGGGCGTGGAATTAAACCGCATTGTCAACGGGAAAATCGAACTGCCCGCAGACTTTACCTATACCGCCCACAGCGGGGCGGAGGATACCGCGGAGAATTCGTTGGAATTTATTGAAAAGGCGATTGCCCTGCAAGTGCCGGTGTTGGAAGTCGATGTTTCTGTGCGCAATGACGGCACACCCGTGTTATTACACGCCGAAGCGGCGGGTGCGGACGAGGGCGTTTTGCTGGAAGAAGCGCTGGCGCTGATTGCCGACCGTTCCGACAGCATTCAAGTAAATTTGGATTTGAAAGCGTTTACCAATATTCCCGAAATTGCCGATTTGGTACAGCAATACGGGTTGACCGAACGCTGTTTCTTTACGGGCGTGGGCGCAGACCAAACCCAAACCGTGAAAATCGACGCCCCCGAAATCCCCTATTACTTAAACGCCGACTTAAACAAAATGCGCTTAGAGGACGAATCGTATTTGAAAAGCATTGCCGAGGAGGTCAAGCGAAGCGGCGCAATCGGCTTAAACTGCAACTACAAAAACGCAAGCAAAACGCTTTGCGAGGTGTTCCACGCCGAGGGCTTAAAGGTTTCGTTTTGGACGGCGGACAATAAATTGGTCATGCGTAATCTGTTGACCTTTTCCCCCGACAATATCACCACGCGCCACCCCGTTTTGTTGACGAGTCTTTTGCCGGAATCGAAGTAAATCAAACATAACCGCCTCCCGATGTGCATAGAATTTGCATAAGGGAGGTTCTTTTTATGGCGATGAATGAACAAAACAGCATAAACCAAATGCCCGTGCCGCACAATGTGATTTTAGAGGACCGACGCCGCCTGACGGTTTCGGGGGTCAGTGATGTGGACAGCTTTGACGAGCAGACCGTGATTGTGTTCACGCAAATGGGGGAATTGACCGTCAAAGGGGAGGACTTGCATATCAATCGCCTGAGCTTAGAAATGGGGGAGCTGGCTTTGGAGGGTGACATCACGGCGCTAACCTATACCGACCGCGCGCAAAAGCCGCAACAGGGCTCGTTTTGGGGCAGGGTGTTCCGCTGATGACCTATTTGTTTTCCTCGGGGGCGCAAATCCGCATTTTTCTGTCGGCGGTCGGGTTCGGGTTCTTTTTGGGCGCGGTGTACGACGGATTTCGTATTTTGCGGCTGTTGTTCCAAAAAACCGACCGCGCCTACCGCGCTTCCGATTTGCTGTTCTCCGTCACGGCGGGCTTTTTGGTGTTTTTATTTGTACTCACCACCCTCAACGGGCAAATCCGCGGCTATGTGCTGTTGGGTATTTTGCTGGGCTTTTTGCTGTATGCCTATACCTTCGGTACTTTTTTTGCGGGGCGGCTGGAACGCGCCGCGCGAGCCATTCGCCGTTTTTTTTCGGCGATATACCGAAAATTTTCCGCACCGATTTTACGCTTTATGAAGAAATGCAGGGGAAAATTTGCAAAAAATGTTCAAAAAGCACAGAAAAAATCGAAATTTTCAGTAAAAAAATCAAAATTCCACTTGAAAAGTGTGAAAGAAATGTTGTATAATCAATCTGTTAGAGTATCTTCTGACGGGGGAAGTTCCCGCAACGATGAAAGAAACGGTAAGGAAAATGAAAGCAAAAAAAAGAAAACCCCAAAAACATAGCTTCATTTTGACTTTGGCTCTGTTGCTTGCAGCAGGGTATTTTGTGATTAGTTTCATCAGTGCACAGTTGGAAATCCGCGAAAAAGAAAAAGAAGCAGAGCAAATTCAGGCGCAGATTGTCGAGCAACAGGCGGAAAACGAACGGTTGCAGGCAGTTGTGGACGGCGGCGACGAACAGGAATATATCGAGCGCGTCGCACGCGAAAAATTAGGGTATGTTATGCCTGACGAAAAGGTATACTACGATATTACACCGAGCAACTGAGTTTTATTCGGTGCTCACCGGGAGGACAATTCTTTTTTATGGTCGAAGTTGGGGCAATTCTCGAAGGCAAAGTTACGGGGCTGACAAATTTCGGGGCGTTTGTCACCTTACCGGACAATGTAACCGGTATGGTACATATCTCTGAGGTTTCTACGAGCTTCGTCAGCGACATTCACGATTTTCTCAAAGAGGGGCAGACCGTTAAGGTCAAGGTTTTAGATGTAACGCCGGAGGGAAAGGTCAGTTTGTCCATTAAAAAGACCATGGACCCACCCGCACAGGGGGCGGCGGAGCGCCCGCGCAGAGACCGCCAAAACGGCAGACGAAGCGGTGCGCCGAATGTTTGGAAAGGCGCCGAGCCGAAAAGCAACGAGCCGCAGTCTTTTGAGGATATGATGGCACGCTTCAAGCAAGTCAGCGACGAAAAAATTTCGGATTTAAAGCGTGCGAACGACGGCGGCAAACGCGGTTCGTATTCGCGCCGCAAGTAAAAAAATACGCAGGCAGACGAAGGCTCGTCTGCCTGTTTTTGTAAAGGAACAAAACCGATGAGAGAAATCAAAGTACAGGAAATTGAAAATGCCGTGGCGACGCTTGTTGTGCGCGCCAACAAAATTTTGCCCGACGATTTGCGCGGGTGCATTGCCTGCGGCGAAAAAGCAGAGTGCGATGCGCTCCCCAAACAGATTATGGGCTCACTTTTAGAGAATTTAGAGGCGGCAAAGGAGTTGGACATTCCGATTTGCCAGGATACCGGTATGGCGGTGCTGTTTTTTGAAATCGGGCAGGAGGTGCATATCGTCGGCGGCGATTTTGAGGCGGCGGTCAACCGCGGCGTGGCAAAAGGGTACACAGAGGGGCTGTTGCGCAAATCCGTGGTGCGCGACCCGCTGGACCGTGTCAATACCGAGGACAACACCCCTGCCGTAATACACACCCGTATCGTCCCGGGCGACAAAATCCATATTCTTGCCGCACCCAAAGGCTTCGGCAGTGAAAATATGAGCCAAATGAAAATGTTTACCCCATCTGCCAAAGCGGCGGATTTAGAGGACTTCGTGGTGCAGGTTGCCCGCGACGCAGGCGGCAATCCCTGCCCGCCGATGGTGCTCGGCGTCGGGTTCGGCGGCGATTTTGAGTATTGCGCGTATCTTGCCAAAAAAGCGCTGTGCCGCCCCGTGTCCGTGCGCAATGCAAATCCGTTTTATGCCGAAATGGAAGCACGGCTGTTAGAGCGCATCAATGCGCTCGGCATTGGGCCGCAGGGCTTCGGCGGCAAAACCACGGCGCTGGCGGTGAATATCGAGGTCGCGCCCACGCATATCGCGGGTCTGCCCGCCGCGGTCAATATCGGGTGCCATGTCACCCGCCACGCAGAAATAACGCTGTAATCTGCTATTGTCATCCTGAGCGAAGCGAAGGATCTCAAACAGACGGGCGAACACAGTTCACCCCTACGGTGTGTAGGGAACGACCGGAGACGCGTTCCGCAACCCTCCCCACTTGTCGGGGAGGTGGCACGCGCAAAGCGCGTGACGGAGGGGGCAAATTACATCAAAATCCACGGGCGGGCGTGGATTTTCTCTGAAAACGGGCACCTTGCGGCGGGAGCAAGCCCCCGCCCTACTCTATTATAACAGACATTTCCCCGAACAGGGGAATCACCCGCCCCTACGCGAAAAATATATTGCGTGCGTGTAGGGAACGGTCGTACCGTTCCGTCAAAAGTCATAAAAATCCACGGGCGATTCGTGAATCGCCCCTACGCACGAACTGTATTGCGTGCGCGTAGGGACAGGCGTCCTCGCCGGTCCGTAAAAGTCAAAATTTGCGGGCGACTTATCCCCGCCGCGTGCCGTATCATTTCTCCAAATCTCTTTAAAACGCGACAAAATTATACAAACTTAACAAAAATTTCAAAAACAGTCTTTATTTTTTAAACAAAGTGTGCTATACTGATGTTGTAGAAAACAAAGGCGGCAACGCTTTTGAATATATACAAAGGGGATGTCATAATGAACATTACCATCATCGGCAGAAAATGCACACCCAGAGAGTCTTTCAAGGCACATGCCGAGAAAAAACTGCAAAAGGTCGAAAAATTCTTCGGCCCCGACGCGACGGCGAAAATCACCGCCACCGTGGAGAAAAACATCAAAATTGTTGAAATTACGCTCCAAAAGGGCGGCTTTATATTCCGCGCGCAGGAGCGCTCCCAAGATTTGGAGGACGCGTTGGACGCTTGCGTCGATTCGCTGATTCGCCAAATCCGTAAAAATAAAACCAAACTGGAACGCAGACTGCGTGAGGTTTCGTTTGACGAGGTGTTCAACGGCGCAGAAGCGGTCGAGGAGCCGGAGGAGGAATACGAGGTCATTCGTACAAAGTCCGTTGCTTTAAAACCGCAAACCGTGGACGAAGCGATTTTGCAAATGAATATGCTCGGCCACGCGTTTTATATGTTCCGCAACGCCGAAACGGACGATGTGAATGTGGTATATAAACGCAGTGACGGCGGCTACTCCGTTTTAGAGCCCGAAGCAGACGGCTGAACGGTGAAATTTTCATAAACAACCAATAAAGTTTGCGCCCCGCGTGTGTTCGCGGGGCGCATTTTTGCGTGTATGTTGCGTTTAAGGTGAGGGGAGTTGAACACAATATGCCGAAAATTTGATATTACGGCGTATTT
>JBJEPV010000182.1:0-6152 GCA_051881415.1 Candidatus Fimenecus sp. | reverse complement strand
ATACGCCTTTTTGACGCGCTCGCAATGCGCATCTAAGGGTACGGCGTTTGGCGAAATAAGCCCGATCGCCTGCAAATCCCGTTTTGCCGCCTTTGCAAAATCCGTATCGGCCCGCGCCCACAGTTCGTCCCCCTCGCGGCAGAAATATTCCGCCCCGATAAACACAGTATGCACGCCGTCTTTTACCATATACGGCGACCAATTATTAAAAATCTGCACTCTGCCCAAACGCACCGCACGGTCTTGCACATAAATCCAACAATCGGGCAAAAGCGCGCCGTCTGCCTGTGTTTTTTGCAAATCCTGCTTTTGAAACAGTAAGCCCACTGTGACAAAATCGCGGTATGGGAGCCCCGCCGCAATGCTTTGCACCGTTTCGGGCACGGTATGTTCGGGGAAAGCGGCAATCAAGTCGCAAAGCGGCATCGAGGACAGCACCGCGTCGCACGCATAGTTGATTTTTTCGCCGTTTTGCGCGGCGGTTACGCTGACAATGCGCCCGTTTTCGGTTTGCACCGCGCACACCCGCGCGCCGAAATGCAGTTTGCCGCCGCGGCGCTGAAATTCCGCCGCCGCAGTCTCCCACAACTGCCCGGGGCCGTATTTCGGATATTTAAACTGCTCTATAAGCGAGGTTTCCCGGCTCTTTTTGCCGCCGAGTGCGTTTTTGAGCACCTCTTTTACGGAAACGCCCTTGACACGCTGTGCACCCCAATCCGCAGAAATTTCCGCAGGGGTGCGCCCCCAAACCTTTGCGGTATAGTCCGCAAAAAACATTTGGTATAAGGGCTTGCCGAACCGGTTAATGTAAAAATTTTCAAGCGAGGTTTCGTCGCGCTTGCGGCAGACGGCGGCAAGGTAGCCGCACCCCGATTTTACGGTGCGCACAAGCCCGAGATTGTAAAAAGTCTGCGGTTTTAAAGTAATGGGATAGTCAAAAAATTTGCCGTTATAAAAGATGCGAGACACCCGTTTGCGCAACAGCATTTCGTTTTCCCGTTCGGACGGCGCTTCGCCCTGCAACGGGCAAAGGCTTTCCCAAAACGCATTGACGCGGTCATTTTTCGAGAAAAAGCGGTGTCCGCCCATATCCATACGGTTGCCGTGCACATTTACGGTTTTGGAAATGCCGCCGACGGTGTCGCTCGCCTCCAAAATCGTCACGCTGTATTTTTCGGGCGCGGTGCGCAACAGTTCCAAGCCTGCCGTCAAGCCCGCGGGGCCTGCGCCGATAATCACAATCGTTTCTTTTTGCGTTTTCGGGGTGCTCAATTTGTTTTACCACTCCAAAAAATATAGTCAGAAATCAACAGCGCACGGGTAAACGCGGCTTCCGCCCCACCGATTTTCACGGGCGGCGCAATCAGGAAGTATTCCCCGTTTTTGGTTTCGGATAAATTCAGCCCTTCAAGCAGTACCACATCTTCCTGTAAAAACGCACGGTGGGTTTCGCCCGTGCCGTGCGGCGGCTCGACGGTGAGCGCGTCCGTGCCGACCAATTTACAGCCGTAATACGCCAGCGCTTCGGCGGCAGAGGCGTGCACAAACGCCCGCCCGCCGGATTTGATTAAAAGCCGTTCCACGCCGCGCGGGAAGGCATTTTCGACAAGCTCGCCCGTGATCATACCGGGGGAAACCTCCAACACGCGGCAAGGGCCGATACAGGTTTCTAAGGGGACGGCGGCGATGTCCTTTCCGCCGTCCAAAAAATGCAAAGGGGCGTCCATATGCGTACCGTTGTGCAACCCCGCATACAGCGCGTTTAAATTGTAATAATCGCCGTTTTCGAGGGTACAAACGGGCGTCAGTTCCGGCACGGGGTCGCCCTCGTAGACCTCGGCAGTCAACAAATCATTGGAAATGTCGATGATTTTCATACAGCACCCTCCTTTTTATGTATACAATCCGTTACCCGAGCAGTTCTGCGCGAAGTGTTTGCAAATATGCTTCGCCGAAGCCGTTTTCCGCCAACAGCGCGGGGAAATCGTTTTCCTGAAAAAACGCCAACAGCGGCTCCATATTTTCGGGCACGGAGGAAAGCAACGGCAACAAATCCTGGAAATTCGGCAAGGTGTGCGCCACACGCTGTACGCCGCCGCGGTTGTAAAGCTCCGACACCATATAATCGGCGAGAATATCCGCGTCATACGCGCCCAACAAATGTAAAATCGACGCGGCAAGCACACCCGTGCGGTCTTTGCCCGCGGTGCAATGGAAAATCACCGCGCCGCGCCGCACGCCGTCTGTCACGGTGCAGAGCGCTTTTGCCAAAAGTTGCGGCGTTTTCGTCACCATATCGGTATAGCTTTCCGCCATACTGCGGCGAAACGACGCCATCGCACCCTCGTCGAGGTTTTGAAAATCCATATCCTCCGCCTGCAAAGGGCAATGCACCCACGAAATGCCCTCAGGCACACGGTCGGGCATCATTTCGGTTTCGGAACGGCTTCGCAAATCCACCACAGTGCGCACGCCGCTGTCAAAAAGCGTTTGCCATTCCGCTTCGGTCAGCGCGCAAAGCGCGTCGGCACGGTACAGTTTTTGCCAGCGGACGGTTTTGCCGTCTTTTGTCATAAAGCCGCCCAAATCGCGCACATTACATGCGTGCGGCAAAATCAATCGTTTTACACAGTCCATAATTCCCTCTTAATTCTCGATGAAATACTTTTCGTACCACAAAATAAAGCAGTAAATCGACCACACCTTTTTCATATTGTGCGCCGTGCCCGCCTTGTGGTCATCGAGCAGTTTCATAATATATTTTTGGTTAAAGAATTGCTTTGCGGTGTCGCTCAAAAATTTCTCTTTGACCTGACTGTAAAATTCGTCGCGTCTGAGCCAGTCATTCAGCGGCGTTAAAAAGCCTGTTTTGCGCATTTTTGCGGTTTTTTCGGGGAGTTGCTTTGCCGCCGCGCCGCGCAATGCCAATTTGGTGGTTTCGCGGTTGACGCGATAGCAAGACGGAATTTGCAACGCCAGTTTCAACATTTCGCGGTCCAAAAACGGCACGCGCAATTCCAACGAGTTCGCCATACTCATACGGTCGGCTTTGACCAAAATATCCTGCACAAGCCAGGTGCGAATATCGACATACTGCATTTTGGTGATGTCGTCTTCGGTTTTCACTTCGTCAAAGAAGGGCTTTGTGTAGTAAGACGGGTCTTTTGACTCGATATTTTGCGCCAAGATTTTATCCACATCGCTGTGGTTAAACACATAGTTGTTGCGAATGTAGCGTTCTTCAATCGGGTGACTGCCGCGCACCAAAAAGCGCTTGCCGTGGAAATCCGGCATTTTCGACGCCAAGCCCGCCGCCGCTTTGCGAATGCCAAGCGGCAATTTCATATATTTTTCAAAGTCGAGCGGCTCGCGGTAGTAATGATACCCGCCGAACAGTTCGTCCGCGCCCTCGCCCGACAGCACCACCTTGACCTGCTCGCTTGCAAGATTGGCAAGGAAATACAGCGCGATGGCAGAGGGGTTCGGCAACGGTTCGTCCATATAATACTGCACCATGGGCGTGACGGCGAAGTATTCCTCGGCGGTGATTTTTTTGGTGTAATTGCGCACGCCCTCGGTTTTGGCAAATTCTTCGGCGGCGGCAAGTTCGGAATATTTTTCCTCCGCGTAGCCGACGGAAAAGGTTTTCACATCGTTGCGCTTCGCCATTTCGTGCACCACATAGCTGGAATCCACGCCGCTTGAGAGAAAGCACCCAACCTCAACATCGGCAATGCCGTGCGCTTTGGTGGAGTCTTTGAAGGTTTCGTCAATCAGCGTTTCCCAATCACTGAGGGTTTTGCTGTTGTCAATGTCATATTCGGGCGTAAAATAGCGCGCGGTGGTAAACTGCCCGTTCTGCCATTCAAAATAGGCGCCGGGCTCCATTTTATAAACATTTTTGAACATCGTTTCCGTGTTCGGAATGTACTCAAAGCAAAGGTATTCGGGCAGGCGGTCAATGTTCAGTTCTTTTTTGAATAAGGGATTTGACAAAAAGGATTTGATTTCCGAGCCGAACAGGAAATTGCCCTCGTTTACATAATAGAAAAACGGCTTGATGCCGAAAATATCGCGCGCACCGAACAGTTTGCGCTTTTGTTTATCCCAAATGACAAAGGCAAACATCCCGCGCAGGCGCATAAGCATTTCCTTGCCCCATTCCTCATAGCCGTGCAACAGCACTTCGGAATCGGTTTCGGTTTTGAAGGTGTGCCCTTTTAAAAGCAATTCTTCGCGCAGGGGCTGATAGTTATAAATCTCGCCGTTAAACACGAGCACTTTTGTGCCGTCCTCATTTAAAATCGGCTGACTGCCGCCCGCAAGGTCGATAATGCTCAGACGCCGAAAGCCCAGCGACACGCCGCTGTCCACATAATAATCGTCCTGGTCGGGGCCGCGGTGGACAATTCTGTCCGCCATGGCTTTGATAATTTTTTGATTTTCGTTGGTATCCTCGGTGGCGTTTACATAGCCGACAAATCCGCACATACTTCGTTTCCCTCGTTTGGTTTTGATTTGAATGTTATTTTGCTTCTTTTAAGCGCTTGCCGCAAAGCGAAATGCTCGCGCGCGCCAAACACTCCATAGAGTCCACAATATCGTGCCGCGACAAATTAAAATCCTTTTTGATGACCGACAGTTCCGTACAGCCCAAAATCACCGCGTCACAGCCCATTTTTTTCAGTTCCCCGACAATCCGCAAAAACTCGCAGATGTCCACCTTTTCGCCGGCTTTCACTTCGTCATAAATGATATGCATCAGCGATTTTTGGTCTTCCTCGCTCGGCACGCGGAAATCAAGGCCGTGCTTTTCGATGATATTTTGATACGCGCCCGAAATGACCGTACCCTCGGTTGCCAAAATCCCTAAGCACTTCAAATTCGGCACGGTTTTTTCGGCGTAACGGACGGTTTCTTCCAAAATATTGATAATCGGCACGCGCACGCTTTTTTGAATTTCATCAAAGAAATAGTGCGCGGTGTTGCAGGGAATAACAATATAATCCGCACCATCTTTTTCGAGCTTTTGTGCGTCCGCAATCATCACGGGCAAAGGGTTGGGCTTTTTGTTATCCAAAATATATTCGGTGCGGTCAGGGATAGACGCGTGATTTAAAATAATCATCGCAATATGCTCCTGGTCGGTTTTCGCGTCGGTCATTTTGATAACCAAATCCGCAAAATAGATGGTGGCAAGCGGGCCGACGCCCCCGAGCACCCCTAAAACCTTTTCCTCCATAAACTTTGCCTTTCGTTAAAAATACTTGTAGAATTTGCGGTACTGATTTAAAAGCGCCGCACGCGCATAGAAATTGTGTTTCACATTTTTATCTTCTTTGTATAGAAGCGGGAATGAAACCTTGCCCGCTTTAAAGAGTTCTTTTGCCTGTTTTTTGAGCGCCTCGTCGGAAACATATTTCATAATTACGCCCTTGGGCACAACGGTATACAAGTTGATGTTATCCGCCACGGTGTATTCGGGCAAATTGTGATAAATGTAATCGTCCACAATCCATTTCACGGTGTTAAAACCGCTGCCCGTCACATAGAAGTTACTGCGCCCCAAGCGCACATTGATTTCAAAGAATTTATATTTGCCGTCGCGGCGGTCATATTTGATGTCGAAATTCGCAAACCCGACATAGCCGATATGCTCCAAGAACTTCGTCGCCGCCGCCACGATTTCGGGATTGACTTCGTTGATAATCGCCACGGGGTTGCCGATGGCCGACGGGGTGTGATCCTCCAAAAGCGTTCTGCCCAAAGCCGCAAAGCGCACCTTGGAATTTTGGTCGCAGTAGCAGGTCAGCACGCGCATATAGGTATCGTCACCGGGAATTTTGTCCTGAATTAAGAATTTATAGTCATAACTCGACTGTTCGAGATTTTGAAGCATTGCGCGCAAATCCTGTTCATTGTCGAAGCTGAACACTTTCTTTTTCCCGGGGAATTTGGCGTAGTGGTACATTGCACTGTTGGCGGGTTTGGCAATTACGGGATAGTCGAAATCGAAATTCAGGTCGTTTTCTTTGCCGCATTCGTACACATAGGTTTTCGGGTAATCAAGCCCCAATTCCTCAAAAATCTCATAGAATTTATCTTTGAGCACGATTTTATTAAGCAGTTCTTCGTCGATATAGGGCACAATG
>JBJEPV010000181.1:0-6160 GCA_051881415.1 Candidatus Fimenecus sp. | reverse complement strand
CTGGTTGCTCGGCATTCCCGTGCTGTCGCTGTTGTACGGTACGGATTTGTCCGCCTATAAAGCGGAACTGATGGTGGTGCTGGTCGGCGGCGGCTTTAATGCGCTTTGCGTGCTGCTGTACTATATGATTACCGTGATGCGGCGGCAAAAATATGTTTTAATCGGCTATACCGTTGCGGCGCTGACCGCCTGGTTTTCCGGCGACCGCTTGGTGCGCGCCTTCGGGTTGCTGGGGGCTTCTTACACTTATTTGCTCTCAGTCGCGGTGTTGTGTATTTTGTTCATTTGCATTTTTACAGGTGTTTTGCTTTCAAAACGGCAGGAAAAGGAGCGTGCAGACGAGAATGGGTAAGCATTTTTGTATTTTTTCCGCCCTGTATGTTCCGCATCCGGGTGGGGTAGAACGCTATACGCTGAACCTTGCCAGGGAATTGCTGTCACAGGGGCACCGTGTCACGGTCGTGACCTGTAATACCGAGGATACGCCGAGCGTTTCGGAGTCCGAAGAGGGCATTACCGTCTATGCTTTACCTTGTATGCCGCTGATGAACGGGCGGTTGCCGTTGCCGAAGCAAAACGGCACTTACCGCGACTTGATGCGGCAACTGTATACCTGCGATTTTGATGCGGTGGTTATCAATACCCGATTTTATTTGCATTCGCTGATCGGCGCGCGGTTTGCCAAAAAACGCGGCTTGCCGTCTTTGGTCATTGAACACGGCTCGGCGCATTTGCAAATGGGCACGCCGCTTTTAAACACGCTTTGCGGGTGGTACGAGCATTTTGTCACCGCGATTTTAAAACGGTACTGTAAACACTGTTACGGTGTTTCCAAAGAGGCGTGCGCGTGGCTTTCGCATTTCGGTATTTCCGCCGAAGGCATTTTGTATAACGCCGTGCCGGAACAGGAAATTGCGAAAATTTTGCAGTCGGATATGCCTTCTTTCCGCCAAAAATACAATATTCCCGCCGATGCGCTTGTCTTTTCCTTTATCGGCAGATTGGTCAAAGAAAAAGGCGCCCACAGTGCCGTACACGGCTTTTGCAATGCGTGTGCGGAAATCGACCGTCCAATGTATTTGCTGTTGGCAGGGGATGGCTATTTGCGCGAGAGTTTGGAAGCAGACGCGCCCGACAATGTGATTTTTCTCGGAAAAATTCCATATCCTTCTGCCATTGCGTTGCAAAAGGAAAGCGATTTTTATTGCCTACCGTCAGACTCCGAGGGCTTTTGCACCTCGGTTTTAGAAGCGATTGTCTGCGACAGCGTGGTGGTTGCCACCAATGTGCCCGGGGTCAGCCCGATTATCGAGGACGGCGTTTCGGGGATTATCCTGCCCGAAAACAGCGAAACAGCCGTGGAAAACGGCATTTTGCGTGCGGTTGCGATAGAAAACAGAGCCGATTTTACCGCCCGCGCGAAAGAAAGTTATATTGCCTGCGGTTGTACCTTTCCGGAAACCGCCGCGCGGCTCGTCAAAGCATTTGAAAGCAAAGGGGAGACGGCATGAACCCGATTTTGATTATTCCCGCCTATAACGAAGGGGAAAGCATTGAACGCGTAGTGCGCAATGTGCAGGAAAATTTCCCGCAGTATGATTATATCGTCGTCAATGACGGCTCTACGGACAATACCGCCAAGGTCTGTATGCGCAACGGCTTTAATTTTTTGGATTTACCGGAGAATGTCGGGCTGTCGGGCGCGTTTCAGGCGGGTATGAAATACGCCTATTATAACGGCTACGACTGCGCCGTGCAGTATGACGGTGACGGTCAGCATGACGCGCGCTATATTGCCGATATGGTGTCGTTTATGGAACAGGGGCAATATGATATTGTCATCGGCTCGCGATTTGTGGACAAGAAAAAACCGAAAACGCTTCGGATGCTCGGCAGTAATGTGATTTCGGCGGCAATCAAAATTACCACGCGCCGCACCGTAAAAGACCCCACCTCGGGTATGCGCCTTTACAACCGCCGTATGATGAAACGGCACGCGCGTATGTACGAATTCGGCCCCGAGCCCGATACCCTCGCGTTTTTAGCGCGCAGCGGCGCAAAAATCGGTGAGGTGCAGGTGGAAATGCTCGAACGCACGGCAGGCAAAAGTTATTTGAACTTTGCGCGCTCTATGCGGTATATGACGAGAATGTGTATGTCTATCTTTTTTATCCAATGGTTCCGAAAACCGATTGATTTGCAGGGGGAATAAACTATGAGTATTGTGTTGCGCATCGCTTTAATCGTGGTTTGTGTAACGGCCTGTGTGTATGTGCTTCGGAAAATCCGCCGCGCGCAAATGGAAATTGACGATGCGATTTATTGGATTCTCGTCAGCATTGTGCTGGTTATCGTCAGTATTTTCCCGCAAATTCCGGATTTCTTTTCGGACTTGCTCGGCATTCAGTCACCGTCGAATTTCGTATTCCTGTCGGTGATATTCGTGGTGATTGTGAAGTTGTTCTCTTTATCCTTAGAGGTTTCTGCATTAAAGCAAAAACTGAAATCCACCATTCAAAATGTGGCAATTCGGGAAAAGGAATTGGAAGAGCTTGCAAAAGGGGAGAAGGCGAATGGAAAAGACTGAAAAAAAACCGCTTTGGCAGGTTTTGTGTATTTTCGCGGCGATTTTTTTGGTGCTGTCGATATTTTTGGGCGTGATTTTTCAATTTTACATCACACCGAAGGCGGCTGAAAACAGCAACGGTTATTATTCCGTGAATTGTAAAAACAGAAAAGCGCAATATACGATTCCTGCCGATACATTCACCGTGCGGCAAACCTTTGTTGCAAAGGACTCTATGAGTGGTTATGAAATTTTCGTCGGCTTCACTGAGGAAAAGTCGGCAGAACGTGAAGCACTTTCTTCGAATGGCGCTTGGATTGACATTTACGGCAAATTGCGTATCCGTTTGCTTGACAGCAACGGAAATGTTTTAGATGATTATGTCTTAGACCACACGTTGCTAAATGAAGCGTGGTATTTCGGCAGAATAACCCGAAATTTTGATCGTTTAATTTCCGGAAATGTGCGAGGGCAGACGTATACGCTCGAAATCACCGGAGATTTCCCGAAAGATGCCGGTGTGTGCCTGGGAATCAGTGATTTTGATTACTATCTCGACGGCGCGCTTTTGGAGGACGGGGCGCCGATTGCGGCGGATTTGGCTTTTTATGTGCTGTCGCCGATTTACACCATGGCGCGGCTGTTGTTTTTGGCATTCTCGCTGGGAATTTTGGCGGCGTTTACCATTGTGTATTTTTGTGCCTATGTGTTCCGTGTGAAAAAACATATATTGTTCTTTGTGAGCGTTTTGATTATGGGAATGGGGTATATGGCGTTGATTACCCCGTTTGCCGCGCCTGATGAAACCGTGCATTATTACACCGCCTACCGTTTTGCCGATGTACTTACCGGGACAGAGCAAACCGAAACACCGAACGAAACGGTGTATGTGCGTGCCTGCGACACGGATTATGATGGGCGTTTAAGCCATTTTTACGGTAAAAATTATGTACCGACGGTTTCCACATATGCTGCAGAAGTGAACAATATTTTCGGTGTACATGAAAACCAAGAAATTCTTGAAATTCAAAGCGACTTTATCAGCGGCAACTATGTGTGCTATGCTGTATCGGGATTCGGCATCGCCGTCGGTAAGGCGTTGCATCTCTCTTCGGCGGTGACCTTTTATCTCGGCCGGATGATGAATTTGCTTTTGTTTGCATTTTTAGGTGCCTGCGCGGTTAAGAAAATGCCGTTTGGCAAAAATATTATCTTTGTTTCAGCCCTTCTGCCCCTGACCTTGCAGCAGGCGGCGTCTTTCTCGTATGATGCTGTCATTATGGCATTTGCCTTTTATTATCTTGCCGAATGTATGCATTTGGCGTATCGCGCCGAAAAAATCCGCATATGGGATATTGTGCAGTTGGTGCTTTGTATGGCGGTGTTCTGTGCGCCGAAAGCAGGGGTATATATTGTATTGCTTGCCGCGTTGCCGATTATTCTGTTCAACAAAAAACTGCCGAAAAAGCAGAGAATCGGTTTGGTGTGCGGCATCGCTGCTTACGCGCTTCTGTTGCTTGTCGTGTTCAATTTCAGCCGTTTAAACGGTACGGGCTATTCGGGCGACGAAACCGAATATTACTCGTTGGGCTATGTTTTTGAACACCCGTTAGACTTTATTAAGATGTGGGCAAATACCTATTTCCATGAGAAAGAAACATGGTTGTATTCCCTGTTCGGTTCAAATATGGCATGGGTGAATTTAAGTGTTGAAAAATCTTGGGCGGTTGTGTTTATTACTCTTTTATTTGCCGGTAGTATTCGATACAGCGAAACCGTAGAACCGAAAATACGAAACACGGATAAAATATTCCTCGGCGGGGCAATCCTTTTGTGCATTGCCGGTTTTTGCGCGGCGGCATTTTTATGGACGCCAAACGGAGAAACATATGTGTTTGGCTTGCAAACGCGATATATGATCCCCGTGTTGCCGATGATTTTGCTGTTGCTTCGGGTGCCCGCCGTTTCCTGCCGCAAGGATATTACCGATTTCCTTACGGTTACAGCAGTTCTTGCCAACGCCTTGTATATCGTTGATGCGTTAAATGTAACGCTGTTGGCTTGATATTTAGAAAGTTTAGGAGGTTTTTATTATGGATTTCAGTGCTTTTTCCGCGTTTGACCATGCAATATTTGCTTGGATTCAGAGCAACATTTGGTGTCCGTTTTTAGATGCCGTTATGCCCGTCATCACGATTTTGGGCGAGGGCGGCTGGTTTTGGATTGTTGTGGCGGTGCTTTTCCTGTTTATGAAAAAATACCGCAAATCGGGCGTGACCATGGCGTTTGCGCTCATTGTGATGCTGATTGTTAACGATTTGATTTTAAAAAATGTATTTGCGCGCGTGCGTCCGTTCAATTTCGCGGAATTTGCCGATTTATATGCGGCGTTTCCCGTCGGGGCAAACGGCAAGCCGGAACTTTTGACTTCGTTGCCGTCGAGCTATTCGTTCCCGTCGGGGCACACCTCGTGCTCGTTTGCCGCAGCAACGGCAATACTGCTTAACAAAAAGTGGAAAGCCGGCGTGCCCGCGTTTGTTTTGGCAATTCTTATCGGCTTTTCGCGCAATTACTTAATGGTGCATTATCCCACGGATGTTCTGTTCGGTGCGCTGTTCGGCATTTTGTACGCTGTGCTTGCGTATTTCCTGATTGCGAAATATGTCTATCCGCCGTTTGACCGTGCCGTCGGGCAAAAGGTAGATGCGTTTTTTGCAAAGAAGTTTCATAAAAAAGAAAAAGCCGCAAAAGCGGATTGATTGCAATTTAGTGAGGATTAATATTTATGACTTATCCACTCGGTAAAACTGCGGATTTGCGGTTTTCTGCGGACGGTACATTCCGCATTATGCAGGTTGCGGATACGCAGGACACACAGGTGACCTCGAAAGATACGATTGCGTTTCTCGAAAAAGCCTTAGACGAAGCGAAACCCGATTTGGTTATCTTTACGGGCGACCAATTCAAAGGCTACGGCGTCAGTTTCTTGCTCGGCGACCGCGAAGAAAACTACAAGCGCGCGATTGACAATTTAATTGCGCCCGTTGAATCGCGCGGGATTCCGTTTTCGTTTGTGTTCGGCAATCATGATGACCAAGCGTTCGGGATTCCGAAAGAAAAACAACTCGAAATGTACCTTTCGCATAAAAACTGCATTGCCGTGGCAGGGGATACCGCTTTGCCGGGGCTTTGCAACCAATACATCAATCTGCGTTCGGCGGACGGCGAAACAATCCTGTTTAATCTGTACCTGATTGACTCGCTTTCTACGACGCTCGACGGCAAATGTGCAAGTGTTTCCAAAGAACAAATTGCGTGGTATCGCACCGTGCGCGACAGTTTAAAAGCGCAAACAGGCGCATATGTACCGTCCATTTTGTTCCAACATATTCCCGTGCCCGAAATGTGGGAAGTGCTCAAAGAAGTGCCGAAATCCCATAAACCGCACGCCGAGGGTTTCCGCGCCCACGCGGGAAAGTTTTATGACATTGACGAGCGATTTTTACAAAAAGGGAATTGCGATTTTTTGTTGGAAACCCCCGCAACACCCGCTGAAAACTCGGGCGAATTTGAAGCCGTTTCCGAAATGGGCGA
>JBJEPV010000180.1:17332-28857 GCA_051881415.1 Candidatus Fimenecus sp. | reverse complement strand
GGCAAACATGAATCCATATTGCTGTTTTCGGCGGCAGGCGTAAAAACCGTGCCCGCCGACACAAACGAGGCAGCGTTGCAAGCGGTCAAAACTCTGATTAAAAACGGCGCCCAGGTCATTTTCTTAACTGAAAACTACGCCGCCGCGTTGGAGGAGCAACTCCACAGATACCGCGAAAGCGCATACCCGATTATTTTACCTGTGCCCGAAAAAAGCGGCCCGACAGGCTACGGGATTGCAAAAATCAATGCCAATATGGAAAAAGCCCTTGGCACGAATATATTTAATAATGAATAAAGGCAGGTGCCGAAATTGACAGATACAAACAAAGCCGGAACCATTCGCAAGGTTGCCGGCCCCCTGATTGTCGCGGACGGTATGCGCGATGTGCAAATGCACGATGTGGTGCGCGTCAGCGAGAAAAAACTCATCGGCGAAGTCATTGAACTGCGTGGGGACAAAGCCTCCATTCAGGTTTACGAAGACACCGCGGGCATCGGCCCCGGTGAACCTGTATATGTGACGGGTGAGCCGCTCTCCGTCGAGCTTGCCCCCGGTTTGATTGAAAGCATTTATGACGGGATTCAGCGCCCGTTGACCGAAATCGCCAAAGCGGAGGGCGACCGCATTTCGCGCGGGGTGGAAGTCCCGAAATTGGACCGCGAGAAGAAATGGACCTTCGTGCCTGTTGCCGCCGTCGGCGACAGCGTTTCGGCAGGCGATGTGCTCGGCACGGTGGAGGAAACCGCCGCCGTGACACAAAAAATTATGGTGCCCTACGGCGTGTCGGGCACGGTGGAATGGATTTTTGACGGCGACGCGACGATTTTAGAGCCGATTGCACGCATCAAAGACGAAAAAGGCAATGTGAAAGAGTTGCCGATGCTGCAAAAATGGCCCGTTCGCCGCCGCAGACCGTATAAAACCAAAAAAGTCCCGAAAGAGCCGATGATTACCGGTCAGCGCATTATTGACGCGCTGTTCCCCATTGCCAAAGGCGGCGTGGCGTGCGTGCCCGGTCCGTTCGGTTCGGGCAAAACCGTGGTACAGCATCAGCTTGCCAAATGGTCGGACAGCGACATTATCGTGTATATCGGTTGCGGCGAACGCGGCAACGAAATGACCGATGTTTTAAAGGAATTCCCCGAACTGTTAGACCCGCGCACGGGGCTGCCGCTGATGAAACGCACGGTGCTTATCGCCAACACTTCGGATATGCCCGTTGCCGCGCGCGAAGCGTCGATTTACACCGGCATTACGATTGCGGAATACTTCCGTGATATGGGCTACAAAGTTGCGATTATCGCAGACTCCACCTCCCGTTGGGCAGAGGCGTTGCGCGAAATGAGCGGACGACTTGAAGAAATGCCCGGCGAAGAAGGCTACCCCGCCTACCTTTCCACCCGCCTTGCGGAGTTCTATGAACGCGCAGGCAATGTGGTGTGTTTAGGGAGCGACAACCGCGAGGGTGCTGTCACCGCCATTGGTGCGGTGTCACCCCCCGGCGGCGACACGAGCGAGCCCGTTTCGCAGGCGACTTTGCGTATCGTCAAGGTATTTTGGGGGTTGAGCGCAGACCTTGCGTATCAGCGCCACTTCCCCGCGATTGATTGGTTGAAGAGCTATTCGCTGTATACCAACACCTTAAATCCGTATTTCAATGACCATATTGATGAAACTTGGTCGCAGAAAATTGACCGCGTGCGCGCGCTGTTACAACAGGAGTCGGAACTCAACGAAATCGTCAGTTTGGTCGGTTTTGACTCTTTGGGCGAAAAAGACCGCCTGACTTTGGAATGCACCCGCAGTATCCGCGAGGATTTCTTACAGCAAAACGCCTTCCGTGAGATAGACCGTTTCACCCCGCCCGAAAAACAGGCGGAAATGCTGGATATCATCCTCTACTGGTTCGATTTGGCGTCCGCCGCCGTGAAAGACGGTGCATCTTGCACGGACGCCACGCCCGAGGACTTGATGATGCGCATTGCCGCAATGAAATATGAGCCTGAGGACACTTGGGTTTCCTATTATCAAAACTTGCGTGCAGATTTACAAACCTACTTCCGCACACTCGCACAAAAAGGAGGCGACGAATAATGCGTAAGGATTACAAAACCATTAAAGAACTCGTCGGCCCTTTGATGACGGTCGATTGCGTGGAAAATGTGAAGTATGACGAGTTGGTTGAAATCCACGAAAAAGACGGCCGCGTGCGCTTGGGCAAAGTTTTGGAAGCGAAAGACAATGTCGCATTGGTGCAGTTGTTTGAAAGCGCTGACGGCTTGCAGATTTCCGAATCCAAAGCGCGCTTTTTGGGGCACGGGTTGGAGCTTTCCGTCTCGCCCGAAATCATCGGGCGCGTGTTCGACGGCATCGGCAGACCCATTGACGGCGGCGCACCGATTGTCTCCGACGAAAAGTTGGATATTAACGGCACGCCGATAAACCCCGCCGCACGCGACTACCCCGCCGAGTTCATTCAAACAGGTGTTTCGGCGATTGACGGCTTAAATACACTCGTCCGCGGGCAAAAACTCCCGATTTTCTCGGGCTCCGGGCTTCCGCACGAGCAACTTGCCGCCCAAATTGCGCGGCAGGCAAAGGTGCGCGGCACGGACGATGAATTCGCCGTGGTGTTCGCCGCTATCGGCATCACCTTTGAGCAGGCGGAGTTTTTCCGCGAGGATTTCCGCCGTACAGGCTCCATCGCGCGTTCCGTGCTGTTCTTAAACCTTGCCGATGACCCCGCCGTTGAGCGTATCGCCACGCCGCGTATGGCAATCACCTGTGCGGAATATTTGGCGTACACCTTGGGTATGCACGTGCTCGTCATTATGACTGATATGACCAACTACGCCGAGGCATTGCGTGAGGTTTCCGCTTCGCGTAAGGAAGTGCCCGGCAGACGCGGCTACCCCGGCTATTTATACACCGACCTTGCGTCTTTGTATGAACGCGCGGGGCGTATCAACGGCAAAAAAGGCTCGATTACGCAAATCCCGATTTTAACGATGCCCGAAGACGACAAAACCCACCCCATTCCCGACCTGACGGGCTATATCACCGAGGGGCAGATTATTCTGTCGCGCGACCTGTATATGAAAGGCATTCAGCCGCCGATTAACGTACTCCCCTCTTTGTCCCGCCTTAAAAACAAAGGTATCGGCACGGGCAAAACGCGTGAGGACCATGCCGACACCATGGACCAGTTGTTCGCGGCATACGCGCGCGGCAAGCAGGCGGCGGAGCTCGCCGTGGTTTTGGGTGACTCGGCACTTTCGGATATGGACAAGAAATACGCGGAATTCGCCACCGCCTTTGAGGAAAAATATGTTTCGCAAGGGTATGAAACCGACCGCAGTATTGAAGATACCCTCGCCATCGGTTGGGAACTGTTGTCGATGCTGCCGCGCACGGAATTAAAGCGTATTCACAAAGAATATATCGAGCAATATATGCCAAAGGGCGGTGAAGGCTGATGGCAACCGTTACGCCCACCAGAATGGAGTTGCAAAAGACCAAAAAGCGCCTTGCCACCGCCACGCGCGGGCACAAACTGTTAAAAGATAAGCAGGACGAAATGGCGCGGCAGTTTATGCTGTATATTCGCCGCGACCGCGAACTGCGCCGCGAGATTGAAACCCTTTTGGGCGAGGCAATGGGGCAAATGAGCCTTGCTGAGGCAGAAATGGGCACGGCGGCGCTCGAAGAAGCCTTGATGATTTCCGCTGCGGCAAAGTCGCCCGATTTGGGAATTCATAACATTATGAGTATGAAAACGCCGCAGATTACCGCGTCCGCGCAAGGCAACGGCGAAATCGCCTACGGCTTTGCGTTCACTTCGGATAAACTCGACGACGCGTATCTCGCCGTCAATGCGTTAATGCCGAAACTCTATGAACTCGCGGCGGTGGAAAAAACCTGCGATATGCTGTCCGATGAAATGGAGCGCACCCGCAGACGCGTCAACGCCCTCGAATATGTGATGATTCCGCAAATGCAGGCGACGATTAAATACATCACCGCAAAGCTGGAGGACAACGAACGCAGTAACACCATTCGTCTCATGAAAGTCAAAGAGATTATGCACGCCGAGGCGTGACAAAAAAACAGGGTTTTCCGTTTTTACCGCGGAAAGCCCTGTTTCTTTTTTTGCATTTTTTATTTTATGATTTTCAGTTTCAGCATCACAAGTGCACCCGCAATCGCGGCAATGATGGTAATGAAAATCATGGTGCCGACTGCCATTGTCGGCGCAAATACATAGACAAGCACACCGACCAAAATGGGGAAAATCGAAATTTTCCAATGCTTTGTGAAATACGAAGCCCCCAACGCACCGAACAGCGCGGGAATCACATAGTTAAATGCCGGTGCCAGCACAGAACCCGGTGCGGTGATTTTCATAATGGACGGCCCGAACGCCAGCACGCCGACGGCAATCACGAGCGTGGTGGTAATCGCAGACGCGGCAATCGCGATGGTGGAAATGACTTCCCCTTCTTCGCTTGTCGCCTTATACCCCGAACGGTCGAGCGCGCTTAACGCGCAGGGCAGTTTCAAATTGGTGATGTTGCCCGTCACGAAACTTAAATAGGTGCCGCCCGCGCCGAGCATGGGCGTATAGGTAATCACCTCAATAATCGCCGTACTCCAATAAATCGGGATAATCTTTAAAGCGGCGCTTAAAAAGGTGTTCCACGCCGGAAATGCGTTGTAATAGAGCGAAAATACAAGCGGCACGGCGAACAGCACGCAAAGGGCGCTGACGGACCAAATACTGCCCCACATATGCATTTTATCAATATAGGTTTTCGGATTTTTCATGCGCCGACCCTCCAAACAATCTCACCGTTTTCGTTGTAGGCGCGCCATACAAATTCCGTCAGTTCACTCGGCAATACCTGCGTCAGCAACACGGCAATGCCCATGGCGCCGAACATGGCAATCGGCAAAACGAACGGCTCTAATTTGGTGAGATGTTTCTTTTTGCAAAGCAAATCGAGCGCCACGGTAAATACCATTGCCGAAAGCAAAACGGCAATCGTCATAAAGCCTGCGGACGGCCCGTCTTTTTGCACGCCCATAATGCTTCTCGAAATAAACGCCGCCATAATCCCGATAAACGCCGCCGCGCCCAAAATATCGCCGACATTGCCGCTGATTTTTTTCTTGGGCTTTTCGCCGTCGGCGGCAGTCTCTTCGCCCCCGTCCCCCAATACCTTGTGCATGGCCTTGTGTATCCGTTTGCACAAAAACGGCAGTAACACAAGCGGGAAGCAAGAACCGACCGTCATTGCCCACGCCACGGTGGAAAATTCCAAGGTATTCAAATCGGAATTTGCCATAGAAGTGCCGAGCGCTTCCAGCGCCGCCTCCGCCGCCACGGTTTCATACGCCAAATTGCCGATAACGGACAGGCGTATCCACGGCAAAACATAACCGAGTGCCGACGCAAGCGCCAACACCGTTGCCAAAATGGAAATGGCAGGCGCTATCGAAAACAAGGCGCTGGATATGACTGTTTGTTTCATTTTTGCGGTTTCAATGCCCAATTCCCTGCCGCGTTTCCACGCCTTTGCAAGGAAAAACAGAGATTGCGCCGCCACAAACACGACCACCACAGCCGCCAGCGCATACATCACGCCGCTGTTTTTAAAATCCATCGTCATTCCCCCTTTTCGGAATAGAAAAAGGCACGGATACATGTGCGCCGTGCCTGTAACAAAAAGAATATAGCATATTTTTTGAAAAAATTCAATAACTCTTTTTGGAAATTACACATTTCTCGACGGATTGTCCGTCAACCCCAATATATAATCAACCGATACCTTGAAAAAGTCGGAAAGTTGAATTAAAACTTCGGTCGGAATATCCCGTTTGCCGTTTTCATACAGAGAATAACAAACCTGTGTGCAGTTGAGCAGTTCTGCCATATCCTTTTGCAAAAGGTCTTTGTCCTCCCGCAAGTCGCGCAGTCTTTTATACACCATTTGTTTTCACCTCAAATGCATTATGGCATAAAACAAAATGATATATTGACAGATATAACAAATTGTTATATAATAGGAGTTGTATCACACTTTCGTTCATGCATTTTAGCAGACAGAAAAGGAGAAACCAATGAAAAACTTTGCTGTTTTCAGTTGCAAGGGCATTTATATTTTGGCATATAACGGCGGCGGATATGTGTCGTTTCGCCGTCGCCGCTTTCGCCGTGTTTTCAGATGGTTACAGATGTAATCGCGGTTGAAGTTGGGTGTGAATTTGTGGAACGGTATGACCGTTCCCTACTCGTAGGGGCGAACTGTGTTCGCCCGCGACGGGGGCAAAATCCTCCAATTTCAGGCACCTTGCGGCGGGGGCAAATTCTCCGAATTCAGGCACCCTTTTGTTTGCTTCGCAAACATTTCCCCTTTCAGGGGAATAACCCCCGCCCTACTCTATTATAACAGACATTTCCCCTAACACTGGAATCACCCGCCACTACGCGCGTTCACCCGCATAAACAAACGATAACCAATGAACAAGCGCACACGAGTTCTCGTGTGCGCTTTTTGCATAATCTATTGAAATTGAATAGAATTTAATAATTTATGCCTGTTCTTCCTTCATCTTTGCAAAGCATTCGCTGCAATACACCGGACGGTCGTCACGGGGCTGGAACGGTACACGCGCTTCGCCGCCGCAAGCCGCGCAAGTTGCGGTGAACATTTCTCTTTCCCCTCTGGCTGCGTTCTTTCTTGCATCACGGCAAGCCTTGCAGCGCTGGGGCTCATTCACGAAACCCTTTTCGGCGTAAAATTCCTGCTCGCCTGCGGTGAATACAAATTCGTTGCCGCAATCCTTGCAGATGATGGTCTTGTCTTCGTACATTTTGCTACCTCGCTTGAAAAAATATTTTTACCCCGAGCGGGCTTGCACCGCTGCATACTGTCCATGCTCTCCTTGCTGAGAAAGGGCTTATTTATGAAATTTTGCCGAAAAAAGATTTAGAATTGCTCCTCTTTCAGCTTATGGCGAACCCTTTGCAGTGCATTGTCAACAGATTTGGGCGTTTTGCCGAGGCGCTCGGCGATTTCCCGATAAGAAAGACCGCTCAAAAACAGATACAGCACCGTGCGTTCGTTGGAAGACAGCTTGGTATCCACACGGCGCAACAGAGTTTCACATTCCTCCCGCAGGTCACCGTATGCCTCCACCGTTAATTCGGGCGCGGGCAAATCCGCATCCAGCGGAACGGTATCCTGCGTACGCACGCTTTTTGAGCCGTTTCCCTTTCGCAAAGCCGAAATCATACGGTTGCGAATACAAACGCCGGCATATGTCCCGAAAGACGCTTCGGCACCGATTTGATAGGTATGTACCGCCGAAAGGAGCGCGAGCATACCCTCCTGCACCAAGTCATCTGCATCCAAATCGGCACAGGCATAGGCGGTCGCACGGGCGCGCATGGCGGGCATGAACGATGCCGCCAAACGGGCAAATGCCGTGTCATCCCCCTGCCGCGCGGCGAGCACCAACTCGTCCAACGAGGTGTCGGTTTGGTTCGATTTTTCGGACAAATCGGTCACCTCACAAATGGGAATAAAGCGTATAATATGTATTGTACCATAAAAATCGTTTTTGTCAATAAATTTTTTGTATAAACTGTATAAAAAGACATTTTGCGCTACACTTTTTACAAATTGTGCGCAAACGCGACGGTTTGCGCACATGCCCCGTTTTATCAATTCCCGAACACGCTCACAAGCACGGTTACCGTGCCGCCGAGCATCAGCACCGCCAGCACCACGGCAATCACACGGACGGCAACTTTACTGTTCATCATATGTAAAAGACTTCCTTTCAAATGCCGAGGCGTTTTTCCATATCCGCCGCGATTGTATCGGTTTTGGCCTGCGCATTTTCGCGTGTATCGGCAACCGAAGTGATATAAATTTTGATTTTCGGCTCGGTGCCCGACGGGCGTACAATCACGCTGTCCGCACCCTCCAAACGGTATTGGAGCACATTGGATTTCGGTAAATCGACTGCGGTTTCATTGCCGGTTTTCAAATCCTTGCAAACGCTCGCTTTGTAGTCGGTAATGCTTTCGACTGCCTCGCCCGCAATTTCCTTCGGCGGATTTTCGCGCAGGGCATTCATCATATCCGCCATTTTCTGCATACCCGCCGCGCCCTCAAAATTGAAGTTTAACAGGGTGTTTAAGTACATACCGTACTTTTTATATATGCTTTGCATAAAGTCATACAGGCTCATGCCCTTTGCCTTGTAATATGCCGCCATTTCGCAAATGAGCATGGAAGCGACCACCGCGTCCTTATCGCGGCAATGCGCACCGCGCAAATAGCCGTAAGACTCCTCCATACCGATAATATAGCGGTCGGTTTCACCTTTTTCTTCGAGTTTGGTGACCAATTCCCCGATATACTTAAAGCCCGTCAGCAAATCGGCGGTTTCGGCGCCGTAGTGTTCGGCAATTTTTGCCACCAAGCGCGTGGTGACAATGGTTTTAACCACAACGGGATTTTTCGGGAGTTTCCCCTGTTCCGAAAGCGACGAGAGCACATATTCCGTCAGCATGGCACCGACCTCATTGCCGGTCATCAGCTTATATTCGCCGTTGTCGAGCACCGCAATGCCCACGCGGTCACAGTCGGGGTCGGTGGCAAGCAGTAAATCCGCTTGTTTGGTTTCGGACAACGCAATCGCGCGTTCAAATGCCTGCCGAATTTCGGGATTCGGATACGGGCAAGTCGGGAAATTGCCGTCGGGCAATTCCTGCTCGGGCACAACGGTCACATCGCGAATGCCGATGCGCTTTAAAATCTCGCGCACATGGAGGTTGCCCGTACCGTTGAGCGGGGTATAAATCACGGACAAATCCGAGGTTTTGCACACTTCGGGGTTGACCTGCGCTTTCAAAACTTCTTCGTAAAAGCCCTCAAAGACATCGCGTTCGATATAGCGGATTTTGCCCTCTGCCAGCGCTTCGTCAAAATCCATGGTTTTCACGCCCGAGAACATATCGACCTTTTGAATATAGGCATAGGTCTTTGCCGCCGCTGCATCGGTCATTTGGTAGCCGTTGGGGTCATAGCATTTATAGCCGTTGTATTTTGAGGGGTTGTGGCTCGCGGTGATGATAATACCCGAACTGCATTTTAAGGTGCGCACTGCGTAAGAGAGCATCGGGGTGGGCACAAGCTCGGGGTACAAATACACCTCGATGCCGTTTGCCGCCAGCACGCACGCCGCCGAACGCGCAAACACATCGGATTTAATGCGCGAGTCGTAGGCAATGGCAATCGACGGATTCTCAAAATCCTCGTTCAAATAATCGGCAAGCCCCTGCGTTGCCTGATTGACGGTATAAATATTCATACGGTTGGTGCCCGCGCCGATAACCCCGCGCAAGCCCGCCGTGCCGAATTCGAGATTTTTGTAGAAACGGTCGAGAATTTCGTCCTCATTCCCCTTTATGCTTTCAAGCTCCGGCAATAAGTCTGCGTCCGCCGTCGCTTTTTCGCACCAAAGTGCATATAAACTGTGAATGTCGTTCATTGAAAAGCCTCCTGCACATTCTCATAATTTGCATATATAAGAATTATACTACAAAACCGCGTTTTGTGCAATCAAAAACTGTCGATTGCAGGAATTCGCAGAATATGGTAGAATAAAAGCAGAAAACTGTGCACAGGGGTGGTTTTGTGTTTGCAAGCGTCAACAGCGTGGGGCTGTTCGGATTAGAGGCATACACCGTTTCGGTCGAGGCCGACCTTTCGGGCGGTATGCCGCGGTTTGATATGGTAGGACTTCCCGACGCGGCGGTGTCGGAAAGCCGCGAGCGCGTGCGCTCCGCCATTCGCAACAGCGGGTTGGATTTTCCCGTTTCACGCGTGACCATCAACTTGGCGCCTGCCGATATACGCAAAGAGGGGCCGATTTATGACCTGCCTGTGCTGATTGCCGTCCTCAAAGCCACGGGGCAGTTAAAATGCAACACCGATGCACAGGCATTTATTGGGGAATTGTCATTAAGCGGCGAAGTGCGGCACATCAACGGCGTTTTGCCGATGGTGATACAGGCGCGCAAGGCGGGATTTCGGGAAATCTACATCCCCCACGCCAATCTCGCCGAGGGCGCGGTGGTCGAGGGCATTGCCGTGTACCCCGTCAAAACCGTTGCACAGTTACTCGCGCATTTGCGCGGAGAAAACAAACTTTCCCCGGTTACTGCCGCCGATTACACGGAAAGCACCCTGCCGCCCGACCTGCCCGATTTTGCCGATGTCAAAGGTCAGCACGAGGCAAAACGCGCATTAGAGGTAGCCGCCGCAGGCGGGCACAATGTGATGATGATAGGGCCGCCCGGCTCGGGCAAAAGTATGCTTGCCAAGCGCATTCCCTCGATTTTACCCGATATGACCTTTGAAGAGGCGCTGGAAACCACCAACATTTATTCCGTGGCGGGTGCGCTCCCGCCCGAGGTATCTTTGATTAAAGTGCGCCCGTTCCGTTCGCCGCACCACACCGTTTCCCCGGCGGGGCTGTCGGGCGGCGGTGCCGTGCCGCACCCCGGCGAAATTTCGCTGGCGCACAACGGCGTGCTGTTTTTAGATGAACTGCCCGAATTTTCGCGCACGGCGATGGAAATTATGCGCCAGCCGATTGAGGATGGCAAAATCACGATTGCGCGCGTCGCGGCGACCTTTTCGTACCCATGTTCGGTGATGCTTGTGTGTGCAATGAACCCGTGCCCGTGCGGCTTTTACGGTCACCCCACGCGCAAATGCACCTGCCCTGCGGGCGCGCCGCAACGCTATCTTTCGCGCGTATCGGGCCCGCTTTTGGATCGATTGGATATTCACATTGAAGTACCGCCCGTGGATTTCGATGACCTTTCCAAAACGGCAAAGGAGGAATCCTCGGCGGCGATTAAGGCGCGCGTAGACCGCGCACGGGAAATTCAGCAAACAAGGCTTGCAGGCACAGGCGTGACCTGTAACGCCAAAATGGACGCATCGCTCACCCGAACATTCTGCACCCCTACCCCTGCCGCGGCGGCGATGCTCAAAGCCGCATTTGAAAAGTTGGGGCTTTCGGCGCGCGCTTATGATAAGGTGTTGCGCGTGGCGCGCACCATTGCCGATTTGGACGGCGCGGAACAAATTGATGTGCCGCACATTGCCGAAGCCGTGCAGTACCGCAGTTTGGACAGAAAGTTTTGGAAAGGGTGAAGCCTGCACGCCGCGGGCGAACACAGTTCGCCCCTCCCGCGTTTTTTTCGGCGCGCTCTTTTTCTCAGCACGAAAAATCTGTCAAGTTTTCGGAAAAAGCACTTGACACGAAAACAATCCTTTGCTATAATAATCACCGTTGCGAAAGTGACGAAAACAAAATATGCGAGTGTGGCGGAATCGGCAGACGCGCACGTTTGAGGGGCGTGTGGTAATCCCGTATGGGTTCAAGTCCCATCACTCGCACCAAATAACGCAGAGAGCACATTATGCTTTCTGCGT
>JBJEPV010000180.1:0-17232 GCA_051881415.1 Candidatus Fimenecus sp. | reverse complement strand
TCGCAAGAATTTCGGTCGCCGAGCGGGCAGTATGCAAGGCGCCAGCCGCCGCATACGGTCAAGTCCCATCACTCGCACCAAATAACGCAGAGAGCACATTATGCTTTCTGCGTTATTTTTGTATGTTTTTGTTCTTGGGACTTGAACCCGAGAGGGTCTGCGCGTAAAAAAACAGTCCGGTGGACTGTTTTTCGCGCGGAGCGCGAGGCGGGTACTGAAATTCGCAAGAATTTCGGTCGCCGAGCGGGCAGTATGCAAGGCGCCAGCCGCCGCATATACTGTACTGAGGTGATACGATGTGCCCGAATGATTTGGCATTTTCCGTTACGGCGCTTGCCGCGGCAATCGCAGAGGGTAAATCCGCAGAAGAACTTGCACTGCTCGCCTCGATTTTGATGCAACTGAGCGACACGCTGACCACTTTGAGCCTGCAAAGCGAAATTTGCAAACAAAAATAATGCGTCGTTTCGCATATTCTGCAAAAAGCAGAGGTGCGAAACGGCGCTTTTGTTTTTCTTCCTTGGCAAAATTACCCGTTTGCGTCGTCCGATACGCGCGGCACGCCGTCGTCGGCTTTGGTGGGCTTTTCGGTAAATTCCGACAGCCCCTGCGCAATCGTCGGAAACGGATTTTTCGTGTCATTGGTCGGCTGGATTTCATAGGTGCCGTACTTATTGACCATTTCGTGCGCGGTTTCGGGATTGCCGTGAATGGCTTCGACCGCCAATTCCCATTCCACGCGTTTTCTGTCTTTTCTGTGCATATTCATCACCCGTTTTTATTGTTGACGATTTTACAAAAACTATACCGATTTTTTAAAGTTTGTGATACAATACATTCTATAATGAAACTGTACGGGAGAAATCGTTTTGCATACCAAAAAGGAAATTCAAAATCAATATAAGGCATTGCCCGACCTGCTTTTGCCGTGGTACCGCGAAAACGCACGGGATTTGCCGTGGCGGCACACCAAAGAACCGTATTGCGTGTGGGTGTCGGAAATTATGCTCCAACAAACGCGCGTGGAGGCGGTGCGCGGGTATTACGACCGTTTTCTCACCGCCCTGCCCGACATAAATTCCCTTGCCGAAGCCGACGAAGAACAACTCTTGAAGTTGTGGGAGGGATTGGGCTATTATTCGCGTGTGCGCAATCTTCAAAAGGCGGCAAAAACGGTGATGGAACAGCACGGCGGCGTATTCCCGACCGAATACGCAAATGTGCGGGCGCTTGCGGGCATTGGGGATTACACCGCGGGCGCGATTTGCTCGATTTGTTACGGGCAACCGCGTGCGGCGGTGGACGGCAATGTTTTGCGCATTGCGGCGCGGATTACAGAGAATTTTTCGCCGATTGACCTTGCGGACACAAAAAAACGGGTGGCAGAACAGCTGGAAAAGGTCTACCCCGCAGGGGAATGCGATATGTTTACACAGGCACTGATGGAATTGGGCGCTTGCGTTTGCACGCCGCGCAGCCCCAAATGCGGGGAATGCCCTGTAAAGTCGATTTGCTTTGCAGAGAAAGCGGGCACGGTAGAAAAACTCCCCGTAAAATTGCCGAAAAAAGAAAAGCGACAGGAAAAACGCACGGTATTTTTATTGGAATGTGACGGTGCATACGCCGTGTGCAAACGCACGGAAAAGGGGCTGTTGTCGGGGTTGTGGCAGTTGCCGAATGAGGCAGGTGCGCAATCCCCCGCCGACGCGCTCAAAACGGCGGAAGCGTTCGGCACAAAGCCTGTGGAACTGCAAAAAGAAGTCCATAAAACACATATTTTTACACATATTGTTTGGGATATGGTCGGGTATCATATTCTTTGCTCTGTAAAGGCGGACGGCTTTATATGGGCAACCCCGCAGGAATTGGAAACCACCTATGCCCTGCCCACGGCATTCCGCATATTTTTAGAGGAATAACGGTGGAAAAAACTGTTTTGCATCGAACACAATGCACAAATCGCCCACCGATTTTCAAAACACAAAATCCCCGCGCACAGCGTGAAATCTGTGTGCGGGGATTGCTTTATTGTATGCGTTTATGCCGCTTTGTGCGGTTCGGCTTAATACATACCGCCGCCCTGGGACGCCATTGCCGCCGCTGCCGCCGCGTCTGCCTGCGGGTCGGGGATGTCGGTGACCAAGGATTCGGTGGTCAGCACCATTGCCGCCACGGATGCCGCATTTTGGAGTGCGGAACGGGTGACCTTTGCGGGGTCTAAAATGCCCGCTTCAAACATATCCACATATTCCTCGTTGGCAAAGTTGAAACCGTAGCCTGCCTTGTTGGAATTGAGAATGTCGTTGACGATAACCGAGCCTTCAAGCCCTGCGTTCTTCGCAATCTGGCGAACGGGCTCTTCAATGGCTTTGAGCACAATACGGATACCGGTTTTGAGGTCGGCATCCTCTTCGCTGTCGAGCAGTTTCTGCACAGCGGGAATGGTGTTCAACAGTGCAACACCGCCGCCGGCGACACAGCCTTCTTCGACAGCCGCCTTGGTTGCCGCGAGCGCGTCCTCAATGCGCAGTTTCTTTTCTTTCATTTCGGTTTCGGTTGCGGCGCCTACACGGATAACCGCAACACCGCCCGCGAGTTTTGCAAGTCTTTCCTGCAATTTTTCACGGTCAAATTCCGAAGTTGTGGTTTCAATTTGGCTGCGGATTTGCGCCACTCTGCCTTTGATTTCGTCGCTTGCGCCTGCGCCGTCGACAATCGTGGTATTCTCTTTGGTTATTTTCACCTGTTTTGCACGGCCGAGCTGCGGAAGATCCGCGTCTTTCAGTTCCAGCCCGAGGTCAGAGGTAATCACTTCGCCGCCGGTGAGAATGGCAATATCTTGCAGCATTTCTTTTCTTCTGTCGCCGAAGCCCGGTGCTTTAACGCATACGCAGGTAAAGGTGCCGCGCAGTTTGTTGACCAAAATGGTGGAAAGTGCTTCGCCCTCCACATCTTCTGCGATGATGACGAGTTTCTGCCCTGCGTTGACCACTTTTTCAAGCAAAGGCAGGATTTCCTGAATATTGGAAATCTTCTTGTCGGTAATCAAAATAAACGGGTCGTCAAGGACGGCTTCCATTTTGTCGGTATCCGTCACCATATACGGGGAAATGTAGCCGCGGTCAAACTGCATACCTTCAACAACATCGCTGTATGTTTCGGAAGTTTTGGACTCCTCAATGGTGATAACGCCGTCGGCGGTTACCTTTTCCATGGCCTCGGCAATCAGCTTACCGATAAATTCGTCTGCCGCCGAAACGGTTGCGATTCTCGCAATATCGTCTGCGGTTTTTACAGGTTTTGCTTCATCCTTGATAGCCGCAACCACAGCGTCTACCGCCATCTGCATACCTTTTTTGACAACCATCGGGTTTGCGCCTGCGACGACATTCTTCATGCCCTCGCGTACCAAAGCCTGCGCCAAAAGCGTTGCGGTGGTTGTGCCGTCGCCCGCAACATCGTTTGTTTTGGTTGCGACTTCTTTCACGAGCTGTGCGCCCATATTTTCAAAGGCGTCTTCGAGTTCAACTTCTTTTGCAATCGTCACACCGTCATTGGTGATGAGGGGTGCGCCGTATTTTTTGTCGAGGACAACATTTCTGCCCTTCGGGCCCAATGTGATTTTCACGGTATCGCTCAATTTGTCGATACCTGCCTGCAAAGCCTTGCGTGCTTCTTCACCGTAAATAATTTGTTTCGCCATGATAAGTTCCCTCCGAAAAATTATTCAACTATTGCCAAAATGTCGGACTGACGGACGATGGTGTATTCCGTGTTGTCCATTTTCACTTCTGTGCCTGCGTATTTGCCGGCAATGACCTTGTCGCCTGTCTTTACATACATGGTGACTTCTTTGCCGTCCACGGTGCCGCCGGGGCCGACTGCCACAACCTCAAATACCTGCGGTTTTTCCTGCGCGGACGCCGCGAGGATAATGCCGCTTTTCGTGGTTTCCTCTACTTCGACAGGTTTCACAACAACTCTGTCTGCCAAGGGTTTGATTGTCATATAAACTACCTCCAAAAAGAATAATTGATTTTGTTAGCACTCTTTGTTCCCGAGTGCTAATATCTATTTTATCCATATTTTAGAAAAAATCAACCCCTTTTTTCAATGTTCACAAAAAAGTAATAATTTATTCGCAAAGTATCGCATTTTGCACCTGCGCATCTATACAATAATATATAGAAAAAGGGCTGTACCGTTTGGCACAGCCCTTTCTGTATTTTGTTTTATGCCGATTCCCCGCCGCGCAGAACTGCATACGCCATATCGGGATTGTCGCTCATAATCGCGTCTGCGCCGATTGCCGACAAATGCCGCACGTCATCCGGGTCGTTTATCGTCCAATACTGCACGGCGATGTCGTACTTGTGCGCATAATTCACAAGCCGCGTCGTGCCGAGATTGAACACATAGTCATCATCGGGGATTTGCAGCGCCGCGAATTTGTAATAGTCGGCTTTGTGATTGATACCGAGCAGGCTTGAAAAATAGAAATTCACAACCTCTTTTATCCCCGCCGAGCGCAGCATATCGGGATAGGTGTCATCCATATATTGGCTGATTTCGCCGTGGAACGTGCCGACCACCACGCGCGACAGCATATTGTATTCTTTCAAAATCGAATACATTTCGTCCGCCGCCTTTCTGCCGAGGTCGCCGCCGTCTTTGATTTCAATAATAAAACTGTATTCGCCGTACGGTGCGAGGTAATCGAAAATATCCCGAAGCCGCACAACCTTCAAATCCTCGGGCACATCATCGCCGCGCAAGCCCTTGTACGGCGTTTCGCCGCTGTCGGTTGTGAAGTTTTCACCGAGATTTAAAACGCGCAGTTCTTCATAGGTCTTGTCGCTCGGCAAAACGCCCTCCTGCCCAAACACTTCTACCGAGTCGCTCGTGCGGTCAAAGGTATCGTCATGCAGTAAAATCAGTTCGCCGTCTTTGGTGATATGTAAGTCAAACTCGAAAATGTCGATGGCAAAACTGCCGTTTTCCACACAGTTTTTAAACGCCATCAGCGTATTTTCGGGCGCAATGCCGCCGCCCGAACGGTGTGCGGAGACCATCGTGTTGCCCGTTTCCACAATATAGGGATTATTCTGTTCTGCCGCCTCGGCACTGATTGGGACAATCTCATCATGAAAATCGTGCATAATCACCAGCACAAAGCCACCCACAAGCAACACAAGTGCTGCCAAAACAATCAATAAAATCTTCAAACCTTTCTTCACCTTGTTCCCTCCGAAATCTATGGTTTGCGTGTGTAAAACACGCGTTTTCGACAATATTTTAGCCTTTTTTTCCAATAAAGTCAATGGAACAGCCGCATTTTCGGACAGTTTGCCGAGCCTTCGGGCGTTTTTTCGCAAATACCGTTTGACAGTTCCCGTGTAATCTGTTAGAATAAAATAGATTTCATTGCTTTTGAAGGGACGGGTTTTTATGAAAAAAGTTGGCTCTGTATGTTTCTGTTTGCTTTTGGCGCTGGTCTGTTGCCTCCCCGCATTTGCCGCGGGCACAGTCACCTTGCAGGCAAATGCCGCAAAGGCAGAGGACGGTACGCTGACCGTTACGATTTCTGCCCCTGCAAACAGCAATCTTGCGACATTTGAATCCACTTTGAATTATGACGCACAAAAGCTGGAACTGCAAGAGGTCGTTTACGGCGCGGGCGATATGACCACCTCCAACACCACCGAAGAAGGCAAGGTCGGGCTGTTTATGATTTGGCAGGATACACAGACCGATGAAGCCACGCTTGCCACCGTAACGTTTAAAGTCAAAGACGGGGCCGCCGGCACAACCGACATTACCTTTACAAATACCGCCGCAACCGATGCAAATGACAGTGAAGTGGCTGTTTCGTTCGGGGAAAGCGATACCGTAACCGTCACTTTGACAGAGGCGCCGCCCACGGAGGAGAATATCCCCTCCACCGCCGGCACCTATATCGCGGTCGGGGCAATCGGCGTGGTTGCCGTCGCCGCCGCTGTCACAACAGGGGCGCTTGTCAAACGCAGGAAAGACAAAGCATAAGATTTTCACCCCGCCGCCGAAGAACTTCGGCGGCGGATTTTGTTGTCCGCAGTACGCATTCGGCATATGACTTGCAATCTCTCGCAAAATCATATATAATTTTACCGTTATAGCGGTTTACACACCGTTTATACGATTGCAGGATTGGAAATGGAGGATTTTTTATGCAGACAGATGTTCGTCCGGAGACGATGGAACGAATTACCACAAAGGCACTCGCCGAAGCATTTATTGCAGAGCAAGTGGACGCTGTTCGCCGCCAAGTCGGCGACAAAAAAGTGCTGTTGGCGCTTTCCGGCGGGGTGGATTCCTCGGTGGTTGCCGCGCTTTTAATCAAAGCCATCGGCAAACAGTTGGTATGCGTACATGTCAACCACGGATTGATGCGCAAAGGCGAAAGTGAGCAAGTGATTGAGGTTTTCCGCAATCAAATGGACGCAAATTTGGTGTATGTGGACGCAACCGACCGTTTTCTGGATTTACTGGCGGACGTTTCCGACCCCGAACAAAAGCGCAAAATTATCGGCGGTGAATTCATCAAGGTATTCGACGAAGAGGCAAGAAAGCAAGAGGGCATTGCCTTTTTGGCACAGGGCACGATTTATCCCGACATTTTAGAAAGCGACGGCGTGAAAGCGCACCACAATGTCGGGGGGTTGCCCGAAGATATGGATTTTGAATTGGTCGAACCGATTAAACTCCTGTTTAAAGATGAAGTGCGCGTCATCGGCTCTGCGTTGGGCTTGCCCGATTCGATGGTATACCGTCAACCGTTCCCGGGGCCGGGTCTCGGCGTGCGTTGTACGGGTGCCATCACCCGCGACAGACTCCACACCTTGCGTGAAGCGGATGCGATTTTGCGCGAGGAATTTGACCAAGCAGGCCTTACCGACAAAGTGTGGCAATTCTTTACGGTTGTGCCCGATTTCCGTTCCACAGGCGTCAGAAACGGCAAACGCACCTTTGACTGGCCCGTCATTATCCGTGCGGTCAACACCGTCGATGCCATGAGCGCCACCGTACCGGAAATAGATTGGGCGGTGCTCAAAAAAATTACGGACAGAATTTTGGCAGAGGTACCGGGTGCCGGCAGAGTTCTTTACGATTTAAGCCCCAAAGCCCCCGCCACGATTGAGTGGGAATAAACCATGTATCTGCAAAACGGCTGAGGAATTCCTCGGTCGTTTTTGCTTTGTCCGTTTGTTTTTCGTTGACATCCCGCACGGGGTATTGTATAATATTTTCTGTATTGTTAGATTGCTTTGCAAACACTTGCAAAGCGTATTTTAAGGAGGAACCATAGAATGGTTAAAGCAATTGTCGGCGCAAACTGGGGCGACGAGGGCAAAGGCAAAATCACCGATATGTTCGCGGAAAAAGCGGATATTATCATCCGTTTTCAGGGCGGTGCAAATGCCGGGCACACCATCATCAACGAAAAAGGGCGTTTTGCGTTCCACTTAATGCCCAGCGGCGTCTGCTATGACCACACCACCTGCATTATCGGCAACGGCGTAGCGCTCGACATCAACAAATTCTGCAAAGAATTGGAAGATGTGAAAAAAGCGGGGTTAAATCCGAAGTTGTTAGTTTCCGACCGCGCGCAGATTTTAATGCCGTACCACATTTTGTTTGATACTTATGAAGAAGAACGCTTGGGCAAAAACGCCTTCGGCTCCACCAAAAGCGGTATCGCGCCGTTTTTCAGCGACAAATACGCCAAAATCGGTATTCAGGTCAACGAGCTGTTTGACGATGAAACCTTAAAAGCGAAGCTCGATAATATTTGCACGCTCAAAAACCTGACGCTCAAATATGTGTATGACAAACCCTTACTTGACAAGGACGAGTTGTTCGCCACCTGCGTAAAATACAGAGAAATGATTGCCCCCTATGTTTGCGACACCCACGCCTATTTGCAAAACGCGATGGCTGAGGGCAAGGAAATTCTGTTAGAGGGGCAACTCGGCACCTTGAAAGACCCTGATTTCGGCATTTACCCCATGGTGACCTCATCCTCTACCCTTGCGGGCTACGGCGCAGTAGGCGCAGGCATTCCGCCCCACAAAATCGAGGAGATTATTGTCGTGACAAAGGCATATTCCTCCGCAGTGGGCGCAGGCGAATTTGTTTCGGAAATTCTCGACGAGGATGAAGCGCAGGAATTGCGTATTCACGGCGGCGACAAAGGCGAATTCGGTGCAACCACGGGCAGACCGCGCAGAGTCGGCTGGTTTGACTGCGTGGCAACCCGCTACGGCATTGCATGTCAGGGCGCGACAAAGGTGGTTATGACCGCGCTCGACTGCCTGTCTTACTTGGAAGAAATTAAAGTTTGCACAGGCTACGAGGTGGACGGCAAAGTGATTAAAGATTTCCCCACCACCCCGACCTTAAAAAAATGCAAACCCGTTTTGACCACCCTCAAAGGCTGGCATTGCGACATCAAGGGTATTCGCGATTATGAAAAATTGCCAAAAGAAGCCCGCGAGTATGTGGAATTCATTGAAAAAGAACTCGGTCACCGCATTGATATGGTTTCCAACGGTCCCGAGCGCGAAGCAATTATTTACAGATAAGTTTTAGAAGGCGCATAGCATGGAAAAAATTCTTGTTCTTGATTTCGGCGGGCAATACAATCAGTTAATCGCGCGCAGAGTGCGTGACAACAATGTGTATGCCGAAATTCTCCCCTACACCACGCCGATTGCGGAAATCCGTTCCCGCGGCTATAAGGGTATCATTTTTACGGGCGGTCCGAACTCGGTCTATGACGAAAGTTCACCGCACTACGCCAAAGAAATTCTCGATTTGGGCGTGCCGGTGCTGGGTATTTGCTACGGCTGTCAGTTAATCTCTTGGATGCGCGGCGGCGAAGTCAAAACCGCTCCCGTGTCGGAATACGGCAAAATCGAAGTCACGGCGGATACAAAAAGTCTGCTGTTCAAGGGCATTCCCGAAAAAAGCATTGTGTGGATGAGCCACACGGACTATATCGCCAAAGTGCCCGAGGGATTTTCGGTGATCGGCACAACGGACGACTGCCCCTGCGCCGCCATGGAAAACCGCGCGGAAAATATTTACGCCGTGCAGTTCCACCCCGAGGTAACGCATTCCGAATACGGCAAGCAGCTTTTACACAACTTTTTGTATGTGATTTGCCGCTGTTCGGGCGATTGGGTGATGGACGATTTTATCGAGAACACCGTTGCCGCATTGCGTGAAAAAATCGGTGACAAGAAAGTCATTTTGGGGCTTTCGGGCGGCGTGGATTCGTCCGTAGCGGCGGGTCTTCTTTCCCGCGCCGTGGGCAAGCAACTCACCTGTGTGTTCGTGGACCAAGGTTTGATGCGTAAAGACGAGGGCGATTTCGTCGAAAAGACCTTTACCTCGCTTTTTGATATGCGTTTCGTGCGCGTCAACTGTCAGGAAGAGTTTCTTTCCAAACTGAAAGGCGTATCTGACCCCGAGGAAAAGCGCAAAATCATCGGCACGGAATTTTACAATGTATTTTGGAACGAAATCCGCAAGGAAGCAGACAAGGGCTTCTTCGCACAGGGCACGATTTACCCCGACTGCATTGAGTCGGGCAAGGGCGACGCCGATGTGATTAAAACGCATCACAACCGCGTCAAAATGCCCGAAGATATTGAATTTGAAGGCGTGATTGAGCCCCTTTGCGATTTGTTTAAAGACGAAGTGCGCGCGGTCGGCGAGAAATTGGGTATTCCGAAAGAACTCGTATGGCGGCAACCCTTCCCCGGTCCGGGGCTGGGCGTGCGCATTATCGGTGAAATCACCGCCGAAAAGGTCAAGATTTTGCAGGAGGCAGACGCAATTTTCCGCGACGAAATGGCGAAAACCGGCTATGAAAAGCAGTTAAGCCAATTCTTCGCCGTGTTGCCCGATGTAAAAACCGTGGGCGTGATGGGCGACCACAGAACCTATGACCACCTGATTGCCCTGCGCGCCGTTACCACGGACAACTTTATGACGGCGGATTGGGCGCAAATCCCCTACGATTTGCTCGCCAAGGTGTCAAACCGCATTACCAATGAGGTGGAGCATGTCAACCGCGTGGTCTATGATATCACCTCCAAACCCCCCGGAACGGTGGAGTGGGAATAAATCGTAAGGCTAAAAAACCGAATAATCACAGCGACCGAGGATTTTCCTCGGTCATTTTTATTGCGCCAATGCGGTTAAGCGGCGTACAAATCCAAATCAAAAGCACATTCCGCCTACAAAAGCAATGTACTATAAGAGCAAACGGCAAAGCGCATACAAAAGGACCGGCGCCGCAAGATGGCGTCGGTCCGGGAAATGTAATTTTCAGGTATTTGCTCAGTCACCGAAAGCCTGTGAAAGGTCAGCGATGAGGTCGTCGATATGCTCAGTACCGATGGAAAGGCGGATGGTGTTCGGCTTAATGCCTTGATCCAACAATTCTTCTTCGGTCAACTGAGAATGCGTGGTGGTTGCCGGATGAATGACCAAGCTCTTGACATCCGCAACATTGGCAAGCAGCGAGAAAATTTGCAGTTTGTCAATAAATGCGTGCGCTTCTTCCTGCCCGCCTTTGATTTCAAAGGTGAAGATAGAGCCGCCGCCGTTCGGGAAGTATTTTTCGTACAAGGCGTGGTCGGGATGGTCGGGCAAAGACGGATGGTTGACCTTTTCCACTTTCGGATGATGCACTAAGAAATCAATGACTTTCTTGGTATTCTCCACATGGCGGTCTATGCGAAGCGACAGCGTTTCCGTCCCTTGCAGCAACAGGAACGCATTGAACGGAGAAATCGTCGCGCCGGTATCCCGCAGCAAAATTGCGCGGATATAGGTAACAAATGCCGCCGGTCCGACTGCATCCACAAAAGAAACGCCGTGATAACTGGGGTTCGGCTCCGCAATGGGCGCATATTTGCCGCTGGCTTTCCAGTCGAACTTGCCGGAATCTACGATAACGCCGCCGAGCGTGGTACCGTGGCCGCCGATGAATTTTGTGGCGGAGTGGACAACGATGTCCGCACCGTGCTCAATCGGGCGAATCAAATACGGCGTACCGAATGTATTGTCAATCACCAAAGGTAACCCGTGCTTATGTGCAATGGCGGCGATGGCATCAATGTCCGGAATATCGCTGTTCGGGTTACCGAGTGTTTCCAGATAAATCGCTTTGGTATTCTCCTGAATTGCGCCCTCTACTTCCGCAAGGTTGTGCGCGTCCACAAAGGTTGCGTCAATGCCGTACTGCGGCAGTGTATGGGCAAGTAGGTTGAAACTGCCGCCGTAAATGGTTTTCTGTGCGACGATATGGTCGCCTTTTTGCGCCAATGCTTCAATGGTGTAAGTGATGGCCGCGGCACCGGAAGCCGTTGCAAGTGCCGCAACGCCGCCCTCAAGTGCTGCAATACGGGTTTCAAAAACATCCTGCGTGGAATTGGTCAGTCTGCCGTAGATATTGCCCGCATCGGCAAGACCGAAGCGCGCCGCCGCATGAGCGGAATTCTTAAATACATAAGAAGTCGTTTGGTAAATCGGAACGGCTCTGGCATCGGAAGCGGGATCGGGGCTCTCCTGCCCTGCGTGCAACTGAATGGTTTCAAATTTGTAATTGTCGTTGTATGTATAACGCATGGTAAGTACCTCTTTCTTTTAAAATAAATATAATAATTGTATACTGTCTGTATTTTTAAAGCGGGGAAAAATTAACAATACCGACACATTCGTCCATTTCTGAAATTGTGCCGTAACATTCTGAAAACTACGCCATGCATAAATGTGCCATCCCTTCCTGTTATTTAAACCACATAATTCCTATGTGTTTTATGTGTATTATAATCAATTCCTTTTTATTTGTCAAGTGCAGAATACGGATTTCTTTAAAAAACTTGCTTTTAAGCGTCCGGATGTTCGCCGCCGAAAAAGTTTTTGATACATTTTATCCTTAGGGGGTTGACAAAGTATGAATTGAATGCTACAATAATGCCTATAAATCCGATAGGTTTAATCGGGCAATGAATGAGGTGCATTATGAAACATATCTTCCGAAAATTCCGATGTTGAAACGAAACGGACTGTAAAACGCAAACGGCACATCCAAAACAGAAACAAAAACCATACTATTATATAAAGGAGTAAATGCAATATGAAAACATATGACAGAATTACCGATTTAATCGGCGGCACACCGTTGCTGAAACTGAGCAACTACAACGCGCAGAAAGAATTGGGCGCAACCATCTACGGCAAATTGGAGTATTTTAACCCCGCCGGCAGTGTGAAAGACAGAATTGCCAAAGCCATGATTGATGACGCAGAGGCAAAAGGTCTTTTGAAGCCCGATTCCGTCATTATTGAGCCCACCAGCGGCAACACAGGTATCGGTCTTGCGGCTGTGGCGGCTTCCAGAGGCTACAAAGTGATTTTGACCATGCCGGAGACGATGAGCATTGAGCGCCGCAATTTGCTGAAAGCCTACGGTGCGGAACTCGTCTTGACCGAGGGGGCCAAAGGCATGAAAGGCGCGATTGCCAAAGCGCAGGAATTGGCAGCGGAAACCCCGAACAGTTTCATTCCCAGCCAGTTCACCAACGCGGCAAATCCCACTGCGCACCGTAACACAACCGGTCCGGAAATTTGGGCGGATACCGACGGCAAAGTGGATATTTTCGTTGCCGGCGTCGGTACCGGCGGCACGATTACCGGCGTCGGTGAATACCTCAAAAGCCAAAATCCGAATGTCAAAGTGGTTGCCGTAGAGCCTGCCGGGTCTCCCGTGCTTTCCAAAGGCACGCCCGGGCCGCATAAAATTCAGGGCATCGGCGCAGGCTTTGTCCCGGATACGCTGAATACGGATGTTTACGACGAAATCATCACCGTGGAAAACGAGGATGCATTTGAAACGGGTCGTACCCTTGCAAGAAAAGAGGGCTTGCTTGTCGGCATCTCCTCCGGTGCGGCGGTTTATGCCGCAACGGAACTTGCCAAACGGCCGGAAAATGCAGGCAAAATCATCGTCGCGCTTTTGCCGGATACCGGCGAACGCTATCTGTCCACCCCGATGTTTTCCAATTAACTGCACAATAAAAGCGAACGGCTTGCGGAACGTGCTTTGCGCTCCGTAAGCCGTTTCTTAAAAAACGCGCATACAGTCAGATGATATAGTCATTGGAATAGCGCTCTTGCTGTTGATCCAAAATATCCTGCAAAGTAATGCCGTCTAAGTATGTGTTAATCACTTTGTACAGTCCCTGCCAAACAGGCAATGTCAGGCAGTCGGCACTTCGCTCACATTCAATCGGGTCATGTTCCAAACAGGCTACGGGGCAAAGGCTGCCTTCGGTCAAACGCAGGATTTCCCCCACCGTATATTTGTCGGGGCTTTTGGCAAGTTGATACCCGCCCTGAAACCCGCGGTTTGTTCGGAGAATATCCGATTTATGAAAAACAGGGATAATCTGTTCCAAATATTTTTTGGAGATATTCTGCCGCTCCGCAATATCTTTGAGCGGCACAAAGCCGTCATTTTGATGCTCTGCCAAATCCAAAAGCATCCGAAGCGCATAACGCCCTTTGGTTGAAATTTTCATTTCGACTCACCTCGCCGTTTCATAAACCTAATAATAACATATTTTTTGTAGGTTTTCAAGTGAAAAGCAAAATTTTCAATGCTGTTTCAATTTTTTCAGGCTGCAAGGGTCGGGAATGCGGTGTTTCCGGTGCGTTTTGCGTACCCGTTATTGTGTTGACATCAGAATAGTTCGGCGGTATTATACATAGAAATTCGATAGAAACGGTAGGTAATTGAAACAAATGCAAAAAAGAGTTTACGGGAATGAATATGGATTTCAAACGCGTGCGGTACATACAGGCAACGATGTGGACGGCGAAACCGGCGCAATCAAGCGCCCGATTACCATGGCAAACAGTTATGAACTGCCGTATGATCCCAGTGATTTAAACTGGAGCAGTGCGGGCAAGAATTTATATACGAGAAACGGCGGTTCCAATCAGCAATATTTACAGGAAAAATTGGCATCATTGGAGGGCGGCGAAGACTGCGTGGTTTTGGCAAGCGGCGTTGCCGCGCTTTCCGGGTTGTTTTTCGCCCTGTTGAAAAGCGGCGACCATGTGGTGTTTTCGAGCGTGACCTACATTGCGGTATACCGCCTGTTCAATGAACTGTTCAACCATAAGTTCGGCGTGGAAACCACGATTGTAGATACATCGGATATAGAGGCCGTCCGAAAGGCCGTCCGCCCAAACACAAAATTGGTGCACATTGAAACGCCGGGCAATCCGACGCTGACCGTATCGGACATCCGTGCAATCGCCGAAATCGCACACGAAAACGGCGCATTGCTTTCGGTGGATAACACCTTCGCCTCCCCTTACAATCAGCGTCCGATTGAATTGGGCGCGGATTTCACCGTGGAAAGTTTGACAAAATACATCAACGGGCACGGCGACGCCATGGGCGGCGCAATTATCGGCAAAAAGGAATATTTGGATATTGTCCGCGCGCAGTCGCAGGTCAATCTCGGTGCCACCATCAGCCCGTTTAACGCATGGCTGATTATGCGCGGCTCGGTCACACTGCCGCTTCGTATGAAACAGCACAATGAAAATGCACTTGCCGTAGCCCGGTGGCTCGAAAAACAGCCTTGCGTCCGCTTTGTTGCGTATCCCGGGCTGGAAAGCGACCCGGGGCATACAACTGCCGCAAAGCAGATGACAAACGGGTTCGGCGGCGTGCTGTCTTTCGGCTTGAAAGCCGACCATGACACCCATAATCAATTTGTCAGTCATTTAAAGGTGATTACCTCCGCCGTTTCTCTGGGACATGATGAAAGCCTGATTGTGTTTTTGGGGGAGAACGACGAGCGGCAATATCTGTATCCCGAAGCCTTCCATGACGGTTTTTTCCGTTTCAGCGTCGGCATTGAGGATAAAGAGGACATTATTCACGATTTACAACAGGCATTTGAGAAAACGGGGTTACTGTAACCGTACAGAAAGAAGGGATACCGTGTTTTGCATTTCCATCAATGACAAGTGCGCACCGCTGGCTGTGCGCGAACCGTTTTCTTTTACAGAGGACAAACAGGTTGCGTTTTTGGCGGCGCTGAAAGACGCGGGTATCCCCCAGGCGGTTTTTCTGACGACCTGCAACCGCACGGAAGTTTACGGCGTCGGCGACGCATATACGGCGTTGGAGATTTTATGCCGCTTTGCAAATGCGGACAGCACCGTGAAGAACCATGTTCTGATTTTTGACGGTGCGCGCGCCGTGCACCATCTGTTTCATGTTGCCTGCGGATTGGAATCGATGGTGCTCGGGGAAGACGAAATTCTCGGGCAAGTCAAAAGGGCCTATGCTTTTTCGTGCGACAACGGCTTTGCCGGATACGAAATCCACACCGTATTTCAAGCGGCAATCGGCGGCGGCAAAAAGATAAAAACCGAAACAATGCTGTCCAAAAGCTCCGTATCGGTTGCCACGCTTGCCGCCTCCTGCTGCCATAAATTCCGTGACCGCAAAAAAACCGTACTGCTCATCGGCGGCAGTGGGGAAATCGGCGGCAAAGTGCTGAAAAATCTGCTTTCTTATCACGATTTTGAAATATACGCCGCAAAACGGGAGGGCAAAACCGCCGCAGACGGCATCACCGTTGTGCCTTATGCACAACGCTACGCCTATGCCAATCGGGCGGACATTATCATTTCCGCGACCAAAAGCCCCCACTTCACGGTGACACTTGACAAGTTACGGCTCGCCGTGACCGACGAAAAACCGCGGTTGATTTTAGACCTTGCCGTGCCGCGCGATGTAGACAGTGCGGTCAAGGATTTGAACGGTGTAACGCTGTTCACCGTAGACGATTTTAAAACGCTTGCAGAACAAAATAACGCAGTAAAACAAACCGCCGTCCAAAATGCCGAGGAGCTGATGGAAGCGGAAATTGACGCGTTGTTAAAAGAACTCGCATTCCACGATTTTCTGCCTGAATTGCAGAAGATACAAAATTCTGCGGTACAGCAATTTATATACCGTTTCCGCGATGCCGCCAATGCAGAAGAACTGAAAAGTTTTCTCCGCGTGCTTTCCAAAACGGAGGTGCAAAAATGACGCTGTTCCCCTTCTTTGAAGATATTGACGGCAAAACCTTTTTGGTGGTCGGCGGCGGTGCGGTTGCAAAAGGCAAAGTGGAAAAACTGCGGGCATTCACGGACAATATCACCGTGATTGCCACGGAAAGCGACATAGACGGATATATCCGCAAAGCGTTTGCAGAATCGGATTTGGACGCGGCGGACTATGTGATTGCCGCTACGGACGACCACGCGCTCAATGCGCGGATTTACAGACTGTGCCGGCAAAAACAAATTCCCGTCAACACGGTGGATGACCCTGCGCTTTGCACGTTTGTTTTCCCGAGTCTTATCAAAAAAGGTGATTTGACCGTCGGGATTACAACCGGCGGCAAAAGTCCGCTGACAGCACAATATTTAAGAGCCGAAATTGAAAATATACTGCCTGCAAAAATCGACAGCATCATCGACGAAATGGGCCGTTTGAAAGAAAAACTCAAAACAGAAATCCCCGACCGAACGGCAAGAGCCGAAATTTTGAAAGCCAAACTGGCAGAGTTGATAAAATGAAAAAGATAATTTTAGCCACGCGCGGCAGTAAACTGGCGCTTGTGCAAGCAAATCAAATCAAAAACGCACTGGAACAGCAGGGTGCAAATGTCGAACTGCTGACGGTTTCCACCAAAGGCGACAAAGACCAAGTCAGCCCCATTAACCAAATCGGCGGCAGAGGACTTTTTGTGACGGAAATCGAAAAATACATATCGGACGGCAGAGCGGACATTGCCGTACACAGCGGCAAAGATTTGCCCTATCGGCTGTCGGACGGACTGACGGTGGCGGGCACACCGAAAGCGGCGGACGCAAGGGATTGTTTGCTGACGCGCAAAGGTGAGGCGCCGGCGGAAAATGCGGTCATCGGCACAGGCAGTCCGCGGCGCATTGCCGAGTGCAAAAAATATTACCCGAATGCCCGATACGAAAGTATTCGCGGCAATGTGGATACACGGCTGCAAAAACTGCGTGACGGGTTCTATGACGGCATTCTCCTTGCCAAAGCGGGGCTTGACAGGCTCGGCGCGGATTTATCCGATT
>JBJEPV010000179.1:0-29035 GCA_051881415.1 Candidatus Fimenecus sp. | reverse complement strand
CGGGGTCAAGACCCCGCCCTACCATATAAACACAAATACAAACCCCAATTTGTCACGCTTCATTTCGTTCAGAATTCCAAAAAAATGTATAAAATGAGAGGTTTTTCTGCTTTCGGAACGACAAAAACGCGCAAAATGCACATTACATAGCCAAAATGATGATTTTTCGTGGAAATATTTACAAATCGTTAAAAATTTTTTCGGCTTGGTTGCTTGCAAAATGGAAAAAACAGGTGTATAGTTAATTTTAGCACTCGGAAGTTAAGAGTGCTAAAATTATCGGAGGCGTACAAAAATGGCAAAAAAGCAGTTTAAAACCGAATCCAAGCGGATGCTGGATTTGATGATTAATTCGATTTACACCAATCAGGAAATTTTCCTGCGGGAACTGATCTCCAACGCAAGCGATGCGATTGACAAGCTGTATTTTAAATCGCTGACCGATGAGCGCGTCGGGCTTTCACGCGAGGATTTCAAAATCGATATTTCGATTGACAAGGAACACCGCCTGTTGAAAATTTCCGACAACGGCATCGGTATGACCGAGGAGGAACTGGACAAAAACCTCGGCACCATCGCCAAAAGCGGCTCGTTGCAGTTCTCGAAAGAAAACGAAACCGACGGGCACGATGTGGACATCATCGGACAGTTCGGCGTTGGCTTTTACGCCGCATTTATGGTTGCCGACCGCGTGGAGGTGGTAAGTAAGGCTTACGGCACGGACACGGCATTTTGCTGGGCGTCCAACGGCTTGGACGGCTATACCGTCACCCCCGCCGAAAAGGAAACCGTCGGCACGGAAATTACGTTGCACATTAAACCGAGTACCGAAGAAGCCGATTATGACAAATATTTGGAAACGTACACGATTTCCGCGCTTGTGAAAAAGTATTCCGACTATATCCGTTTCCCGATTCAAATGGATATGGAGCACTCCCGCCCGAAAGAAGGCGGCAAAGAGGGCGAATACGAAACCTATACCGAGCACGAAACCGTCAACAGTATGGTGCCGCTTTGGAAAAAGAATAAGAGTGAAATCACCGAGGAAGAATACGATAAATTCTACAATGAAAAGTTCTTCTCCTATGACAAGCCTCTGCGCGTCATTCATCAAAAAGCAGAGGGGACTTCCTGTTATCAGGCGCTGTTGTATATCCCCGAAAAGGCGGATTACAACTACTACTCCAAAAACTTTGAAAAGGGCTTGGCGCTCTATTGCAGCGGCGTGAAAATTATGGACAAATGCGCCGACTTACTGCCCGACTGTTTCAGCTTTGTTAAAGGCGTGGTGGACTCCGAGGATTTGTCCTTAAATATTTCACGCGAAATGTTACAGCAGGACAGACAGCTCAAAATCATTGCCCGCGCGCTCGAAAAGAGAATCAAAAAAGAGTTGGAGGATATGCTCCACAGCGACCGCGAATCGTATGAGAAATTCTGGAAATCGTTTGGCTTACAACTCAAATATTCGCTGTATAGCTCGTTCGGCGGCGAACGGGATTTGCTCGAAAATCTTCTCTTGTTCACGCGCGCGTCCGACTCAAAACTGTGCACCTTAAAAGAATACCGCGACGCCATGCCCGAAGAACAGAAATACATTTATTATGCCGCGGGCGAAAGCACCGAAAAACTCGCGCATCTGCCGCAGGCGGAAACCGTGCTCGACAAAGGCTACGATTTGCTGTGCCTGACGGACGATGTGGACGAATTCTTAATGCAGATTTTGCACACATACGAAGAAAAAGAATTCCGTTCGATTTCCGGCGGCGATTTGGGGCTGGAAACCGAGGAAGAAAAGAAAGAAATCGAGGAAAAAGCCGAGCAGAACAAGGATTTGTTCGCCTGTATGCAAGAGGCGCTCGACGGGAAAGTCAGCGCAGTGGTCTTGTCCTCAAAACTCAAATCGCACCCCGTTTGCCTGTCGAGCAAAGGCGCGGTGTCGATTGAAATGGAGAAAGTGCTTGACAGTATGCCCAACGCCGAAAACGCGCCCAAAGCGGAAAAAGTGTTGGAAATCAACGGCGAACACCCTGTATTTGCCGCTTTGTCGCAGGCTTTTGCTGCGGGAGACACCGACAAGGTCAAGCAGTACGCCGATTTGCTCTACAATCAGGCGCGCCTGATTGAGGGCTTGTCCGTCGAAGACCCGGTGGCGTTCTCCAATGCCGTTTGTGCGCTGATGCAATAACCGCATGTGACGCGGCGCAAATCGCAAGTTTACTTTGCGCGGTTCTTTTTCCTGTTCTCTCGAATGGAAATTTTTATTTATTGTATTTACACGGTAGGGCGGGGGCTTGCCCCCGCCGTCAATCCACTGCGAAACCCGCGGCGGGGGCAAGCCCCCGCCCTACTTTATTATAACAGACCTTTCCCCTGTCAGGGGAATAACCCCCGCCCTACCCTGAAATTTTATTGCGTGCGCGTAGGGAACGGTCTTGACCGTTCCGCGAAATTACATCAAAAATCCGCGGGCGGGCACGGAGACCCGCCCCTACAAACGCAATGTATTTTCGCGTAGGGGCGGGTTTCCACGCCCGCCCGACTGTCATTCTGAGCCGTTAGGCGAAGAATCTCGTTTTGCCCATTCTATATTTTGCGCTGTTTGAGATCCTTCGCTTCGCTCAGGATGACAAATTAAAATTTATTCTACATCAAAATCAACGCCCCGCGAAAGAATGTTGGCTCTTTCGCGGGGCGACTGTATTTGCTATTCTGTTTTATTTCTCGCCGTACTGTTCGCTGTATGTAAATTCCGTTCGTGTGCCGTCCTTTTCAATATGAAAACACCGTTTGCCCAATGAAAAAATCGGGCGGTCGTGGCGGTAACTGTCGGAATACACGCATTGCACATCTGCGCCCGCGGGGAATGCCTCGTAAAAACGCCGCACTTTTTCTTCCCCACGGCAGTTTTCATATAACAGCGTGCCGGTTTTCGGGTTGTGGCGCGTGCACAACAAGGTGTCGATTTTTAACCGCTCGGCAATTTCCGAAAGCAAAAAATCGGGGCTTGCGCTGATAACTACGGTATACCGCGCACGATTTTCAGGTAAAAACCACGGGAAAACATCTTTTTCGTGCTTCTCCCAAAACGCTTTGACCGCCTTTTTTAAGGGCACAAACCGCACAAACAGAAAAATATGCTTTTTAAACTGCGCAAGCGAAACAAGATGCAGCCCCAACAGCAACCCCATCACCGCGTAATACGGCAACAAAAGCAACAAATACGGGTAGTGCAAAAAGCAAAAAATCAAAAAAGTTGAGCCCGAGTCAAACGGCACAACGGTTTTGTCGAAATCGTAAATATCCAGCTCCATATCGTCCTCCTATGGAGAACAGTATACAGAACTCCGACAAAAAATGCAAGGATGTTTTGTGTAAAGTTATAAAACTTCACACAAAAAACGAAACCAGCTTTACAATCCCGTTAAACGCCATACAGGTGCAAATTCCCACGGCGGTTGGCAATAAGAGAGAAACGAGCGTCCATTTTACGGACTTCGTTTCTTTTTTTATCGTCAAAAGTGTGGTGGCACACGGCCAGTGTAAAAGCGAGAACAGCATCACAGAAATGGCGGTGGCGGTCGTCCAGCCGTTGGCAACGAGCAGGGTGCGCAGTTCTTGGAGCGTGTCAAATTCCAAAATACTACCCGAGGACATATACGCCATAATGATAATCGGGAACACGATTTCGTTGGCGGGGAAGCCCAAAATGAACGCCAACAGCACCACGCCGTCAAAGCCCAAAAGGCGGGCAAACGGGTCTAAAAACTCGGCGCAGATTTGCAACAGTGTGCTGTCACCGATGTGCAAATTGGCAAACACCCAAATGATAAGTCCTGTGGGTGCGGCAACGGATACCGCGCGCCCCAAAACGAACAGCGTGCGGTCAAGTACCGAGCGCACAATGACCTTCAATACCTGCGGGCGGCGGTAGGGCGGCAATTCCAGCGTAAAGGCAGAGGGCACCCCGCGCAGTACCGTTTTGGTGAGAAATTTGGAAATCGTAAAGGTGCAAAATACCGAAAACACAATGGTGACCGTTAAAAGCAGACTCGAAAGTGCCGAAGCCGCAAAGCCGCTTGCCGCGCCCAAGAAAAACATGGTGATAATGGAAATCAGCGTCGGGAACCGCCCGTTGCAGGGCACAAGGCTGTTGGTGAGCATCGCGACCAGCCGTTCGCGCGGGGAGTCGATAATGCGGCATCCCGTTACGCCGACCGCGTTACAGCCAAATCCCATACACATCGTCAACGCCTGTTTGCCGCAGGTGTTGGCTTTGCGGAATTGATGGTCTAAATGAAAGGCGACGCGCGGCAAATACCCGAAATCTTCGAGGAGAGTGAACAGCGGGAAGAAAATCGCCATCGGCGGCAACATCACCGCCACCACCCATGCGAGCACGCGGTACATACCGAGCACCAGCATATCCCGCAACCACGGTGAAACGCCGATTTTGTCGCAAAACAGCAGTAAATAATCCTGAATGCGAAACAGCAGGGCGGAGAGCGCTTCGGACGGATAGTTGGCGCCGACAATCGTAATCCAAAACACCAAAAGCAATAACAACAGCATAATCGGAATGCCGGTTTTGCGTTCCAAAAACAGCCTGTCGAGCGCGTCTTGTACGCGCTTGCTTTTTTTGGGGCTTTCCGTCACGGTGCTGTCGGCAATCTCCTTGGCGGCACGGTCAATACTGCCCGCAATCGCGTCCTCTAAGCGGGTTTTGTCAAAGCCCTTTTCCTGCAATTCCGAAAAAACGCTTAAAACTGCTGTTCTCGTCTGCGGATTTTCATACAGGTCTATTTGGAAGTTTTCGAGGCAATGTTTTACCGTGCCCGATGCGTCTTGCAAAATCCGGATTGCAAGCGCGCGCAGAGGCATCGGCAATATGCCGCCAAACCCAGAAAAGAGACTTTCCAAACGGAGAATGGCCGCTTCTATGGGCGCGGGATATTCCGTCTGATAGCAGGTGTCCCGCGGGGATTGGCAGAGCGCGGCGGCGGCTTCGCGAAACTCCGCAAGCCCTTTGCCCGAACGCGCACTCAGCCCCACAACCGGCAGGGAAAGCCGCAAAGAAAGCTCCTCTAAATCAATTTCCAAGCCGTGGCGCTTGGCTTCGTCCATCAAATTGACACAGACGAGCACATTCGGCGTTCGTTCGGCGATTTGCAACACCAAATGCAGGCTCCGCGCAAGGCATGTGGCGTCACAGACCACCGCCACCGCGTCACTTTTTCCCGCGGTGATGTATTCGCCCGCAAATTCCTCCTCTTTGGAGTGCGCAAACAGGGAATATGTACCCGGTAAGTCCACAAGCGTATACTGTCGGTCTTCGTAGCGGTAACTGCCGAACGCATTGCCGACGGTTTTGCCCGCCCAATTCCCCGTGTGCTGGTGCATTCCCGTCAGCGCATTAAACACCGTGCTTTTCCCGACATTCGGATTGCCCGCAAGCGCGATGGTTTTGGTTGCCTTTAAGGGCATATCAGCCGTGTTCATTCCGCCACCTCCGCAAGTACCCACACATGTTGCGCGTCGCAGTCGCGCACGGCAATTTGTGCCCCGCAGATTTTGTATACGGCTATATCTCGGTGCGCGCCCTGTAAGGTGCAGGTGACCTTTGCCCCGTCGCAAAGCCCCAATTCCCGCAGGCGGCGGCGCAGGGCGGCGTTTTCGGCAATGCATTGTACCGTGGCGGTTTCACCGACTTTCAGGGCGGACATTCTTTTGCAATTTCGTTTCATACCTTGCCCCCCAAACGGATAGTTTTGCTCACTGTCAGTATATCGAAAATTCCGCTTGGGTGTTCCGTGTTTCAACAAATTTTTTAAGGCTTGTCCGCTACAATAGAACCCACATTCTGAAAGGAGGCCGTTTAATGCATACCGCAATCGAAACGCAGGGAACCACCATGCTTGTGTATTTGGAGGGCGAGCTTGACCACCACAACGCAGGCGGTGTGCGCGATAAAATTGACGAATTCGCCGCGGCATTTCAGCCCGAACACGCCGTTTTGGATTTTGGCGGCATCAGCTTTATGGACAGCTCCGGCATCGGGCTTGTCATGGGGCGCTATAAGCTGTTGCAGGCGTTCGGCTGTACGCTGGAACTGCGCAATTTGTCCCCGCACGCCTACAAGGTGATGCGCCTTGCGGGCATTGAGAAAATTGCCGTACTCAAAAAAGAAAAAGAGGGGAGAGAAGAAAATGCAAGTCCAAAACGAGATGAAACTGCAAATGGAAAGCCGTTCCGTCAATGAGGCATATGCGCGTGTGGCGGTTTCCGCCTTTGCGGCAAGCCTCGACCCAACCGTCGAGGAGTTAAACGACATCAAAACCGCCGTGAGCGAAGCGGTGACCAACTGTATTGTGCACGCGTATAAGGACGCGGTGGGCAAAATTTACATAACCGTAAAAATTTTAGAAAACGGTGTGGTGCAGATAACCGTGCGTGACCGCGGTTGCGGGATTGCGGATGTCAAAAAAGCACGCGAGCCGCTGTTCACTACCCTCGGCGGCGACCGTGCGGGCTTGGGCTTTTCAGTGATGGAGAGCTTTTGCGACCGCGTGCGGGTGCGTTCCGCCGTCGGTGTAGGTACCACGGTGACACTGCAAAAACGGATACGGGGCAGGGGAGCAAGCCTTGACGCGTGACGAACGGATTGCCGAGAATTTGGGACTTGTGCACGCCTGTGCCAATCGCTTTCGCAATCGCGGGCTGGAATATGACGATTTGTTTTCGGCGGGCTGTGTCGGGCTTTGCAAGGCGGCGGACGGCTTTGACGAAGCCCTCGGTTTTGCCTTTTCCACCTACGCTGTGCCCGCGATTTTAGGCGAAATTCGCCGTCTGTTCCGCGACGGCGGCACAATTAAGGTCAGCCGCACCTTAAAAGAACGCGCCCGTGTCGCACAAAAGGTGCAGGAGTCCCTTGCGCGCGCGTTGGACCGCGCGCCGACCGTCGGCGAAATCGCCGAAAAACTCGGTATTTCCGAATTTGAGGCGGCAGAATTGTTAAATATCGCAAAACCGCCGATTTCCCTGACGGAATTCGGCGAGGACGGCGAGCATCAGGCAGATATTCCCGTGCCGTCGGGCGAGGATGAAATCCAAAACCGCTTGGCGCTCGGCGCTGTGCTCGACACCCTCTCCGACCCAGACCGAAAACTGATTGAATTGCGGTATTACAAAGGCCTTACGCAGGTAAAAACCGCCGAAGCACTCGGCCTTTCGCAAGTGCAGGTATCGCGGCGCGAGCGCGCCATCCTTTTGAAAATGCGCAAACGCTTAACGGGATAGTTTTACAGTATTTCTGCAAAGAAAAGAGCAACAAGCAAAGCGCTTGGTGCTCTTTATCTTTTAGCGGTCACTGACGCGCTCCACAATGTAATCCACGCTGGTGTCGTAAAAATCGGCGAGCTTTATCAGCGCTTCAATCGGCACATTGATACGCCCAGTCTCGTAGTCGGAGTAGGTGCTTTGGTCGATGTGCAGATATTCCGCCAACTCCCGCTGTTTTTTATCACTGTCTTCCCGCAAGTCCCGTATTCTTCTGAAATACATTTTCATCACCTGTTACAATGATAAATTAACGGATTTTGACTATTGACAAATATGGGTATTACCCATATAATATGAGAGAACCCGAAAAAAATACGGGCGAAATTGCCCTTTTGGGGCGCAAGGAGGATAAAAAATGAAAAGAATGCAAAAGACCTTTGCCGTCTTGCTGACGGCAGCGCTGTTGCTTACGGTTTTTGCGGTGTGTGCTTCCGCATCCGGCGCGGCAATTACGAGTATTTCTGTGGTAACGCCGCCGGCACGCACAGTTTACTATGTCGGCGCCGATGATGACGGTACGGATATTTTGTGCGACCCGTCCAGAATGGTTCTTGAAGTGACAGATGAATTTGGTAATTCATGGGAAGAGAGCGCTGATTCGTTGGTAGCGTGGGGTCAGTTTGAGTGGGGCGATCCTGATGCCTTGCTGACTTTCAAGGTGCATAATTATGCCCTTGGGGAAAATCCAGCGACTGTCGCGTATTATGATATGTTTATGGACGAGTATGTAACCACAGAAGTTACAGTGACCGTGCAGGAAAACCCCATACAGTCTGTGGAAATTCTCAAAATGCCGACCAAAACCGAGTACGATTTGGAAAAAGATGTGCTCACACGAGAGAATTGTACTTTGGAGCAGTTGTATGCGATTGACCCTGAGGGGATTGACGAAATGCTTGCGGATTTGGGTCTAACCTATGAAGAATTTATCGAATGGGGTATGGAGGAAGACCTGAAAAATATCATATTCGCGGAGCAGGACGCGCTGTTGCTGGTAGACCCCACGGGTATGGAAATTCGCGTGACCTATACGGACGGCACGACAGAGGTTTTAACCGACGAAGACGATTACATCACGCATCTGGGCTATCCGCACCCGATTTATTTGGAACAGAAAGCGAATACAGTCACAGAGGGCAAAAACACCATGCAGATTACCGTGTTGGGGAACTCTGCCGAATTTGAAGTCAATGTTACAAAAGCGGGGAGTGCGAATCTCGGCAACACAAATGCAGGCGGCACGCAAAACACCACCGAAAAGGATGATATTAAAAATCCCGACATTCCGAAAACCGGTATGACGGCAGGTATTACCGCGGCGGCGGTTTTGATGCTTTCGGGCACGGCAGGCAGTGCATTGCTTCTGCGCCGCAAGGAAGACAAATAACTAATCCCTATCATTGAGGGGAATATAAAAAACCGCAGTACCCGTTTTTCGGATACTGCGGTTTTGGTTTGGTGCATTTATTTTGTAACCGTTTCTTTGATTTCTTGTTCGGTTTTCGGGGCAAACAGCAAATTTACATTGTTTTTACCCTTGTGGTGATACGGCTTGATTTTCAAAATCACCCACGCGAGTACCGCGCCGACGGTGTTGCAAATGATGTCCTCCATCGTGTCAATTAACGCCCAACGCATGGGGTCAAGCGCCGGAATGACATTCGGCAACGGCACGCCGTACTGCTCCGAAGCCGCCTCGGCCAAAGCCAAAGACCAATGCTGTGCGTCGCCGCCGGCGACTTGGTCAAAGATAAATTCAAACAACTCCCAGCCTGTGCCGGCGAAGAAGGAAAATCCGAACGCGCCGAGCACCGCAATCGCGGCACTGCATTGCACCTTGTCGCGCTTTTGCATCGCAACAATCACTTCATACCCCGCGAATGCGCCGGCAAGCCCGCCGACTGCGTGAAACACCAAGTCATATGCGGGCACGCTGTAATAGAAGTTTAAATACGCGCCGCCGAACGAGGCGAGAAACAGCCCGGGTGCCAAAAAGTCCTGAATGTAGGACGGTACCTGCCGCAACCAAGTTTTGGCAGGGAACAGCTGGAAAATTTCCCATAAAAACATCAAAAGCAAATTTGCACCGGTTTGCAGAGACTGCTGCACATCCTTGCGGAAAAAGATGGAGTCGATGAGCGCACCAATCATCACGGCACGCAAAATCCACCAAAATACAACTTCCCATTTTTTAGAAGCGCTCAAAAGGCGTTTGACATATGCTTTCATTGTATCCCCCTACTTGCGGCGAGAACCGCCGCAGAATTGTCAATATGTTGTATACATCATACCAATAAATCAGAGAGATAGCAAGCAATTTTTTGACAAAAAGCAAAAAAATGTAGAGTATTAAGACAATTTCAAGAAATTTGTATCTTTTTCGGACACAACAAATCCCCATATCACAAGATATGGGGACAGTACGGTTTGCATGGCGTTTTTTGCGCACTCAGTTGACCCGCAAAAAGCTCATCGGGGCAACGGTGAACGCATTGACGCTTACGGCTTCGCTGTTATAATTGAAATAAATGACGGTGCTGTTGTTATATTCCGTACGGTAAACGCCGTCCTGCACCTTTTCGTGCGCGGTCATACGCGCGTCCCGTAAATCCGCAAGCAAGGCGTTGGCTTTTGTGTACTGCTCCGCCGCGGCGGTGATTTGATTTTCATAGTTGTACAGCGCGTTTATCTCGTCGCTTTTGGTGGTTTCAAAAATCCACGACTCACTTGGCAACGCGCCGTATTCCATCGCTTTCAGGAAAGAGGCGTTTGTATCCGTCGCCAAATTTTGCGGCGTGTGCGCATATTCCACAATGCCGTGCAGTACCATTTGCACAAACGGCACGGCGGTATATGCGTCGCTTTCGGGGTAGGCGGTGGTGCTCGGCAAATTCGCCACAACATCGGCGTTTTTGAGCATATACATATTGCCCGTATCCACCATCAGCTTGTGCCCGGCGGAAAGGGTGGTTGCCTGTGCGGACAGCAAATTGACGGTGTGCACGCGGCTTTGCGCGCCGGCGCGATAGTCGGAGTAGAGTATACTGCCTGCGTCGTCAATGCAGTAGCCGCCGAAAGCGTAATCGTCCACGGAATTGACAAATTCATTGACGTTTTTATCCAATGCCGAAAGCGCCAAAAGACTGCGGGTATGCGTCTGTTGCCCGGTGAGTGATGCAAACGGATTTTCTTCTTCCAGGACAATGGATTTTCCGAACAGACTGTCCGCCTCTTTGCCGTTGTCGTTCTTTTCGCGGCGCGAGATAATATCGGTGTTTAAATACAGCGTGAATTGCTGTGTTTTTGCATATTGCGTCAAGGCGTCAAAGTCCTTGCGACTGCCGAGCGCGCCGATTGGCGCGGCTTTTTGCAATTTGCTTTGTGCGTCGCCGCCGTCAAGCACGCCGCAACAGCGCACAAATACATTGTTGATGCCTTTGGCTTTCATCAATTTTAACAGTTCTAAGGTTTGGCTGTAATTTGTCAGCACCTTTTCGCCATGCCCGTTGTTTTTGGCAACGGCGCCTTGCACCGTTAGCACAAACGGCAAGTACTCCGTCACCGTAACGGTTTTGGTGGACAGCGTGCCGTTGCGAATTAAAAGCTCGCGGCAGGCAGACGCCATACCCGCGTAACTTGCGTTTTTATCGGTCAAAAAACGGTAGCATATCGAAAGTTCCCCGGTGAATGCTATGCCGCTGTATACGGTTTGTTTGCCCTCTGCGCCCGTCAGCGCCGTCTGTGTGATTTGAAAGGTCGGCCCGACGCGGTTGTAGGTACCTGCGCCCTTGCAGGTGTACGAACGGATTTCGCAAATGGCGTCGCCGCTTTCCACCAGCGCCAAAAATGCCGCATTGCCGCTTTTTACGCCGTAGGCGGGCATTAACGCCGCCGTGCGCAATACCGCGCCGTTTTCATCGGTCTGCGCCTGTTCTCCGAGTGCGGGGTCGTCGCCGTAGGGCACAAATACGCGGCAGTCGTAACCGTCTTGCTGTGCGTTGACGGTGGCTTGCGTTGCGCCGCAACCGTCGGGCACGAAAATATAGTCGCCCTCTGTTGCGGTATCGGTCGCGCCGAAGCAGTCAAGCAAGGTGAGCGTTTCCAGGGTATAGCCGTCGCTTAACAGAATGTTGCCGCAGTTGATTTTTGCCCGCAACGCGCCGTCCTCTAAGGTGTAACTGACAGTGACCGAAAGATACAGCGCGCCCGCGGGTACCGCATCAAAGGCACATGCGGCGGTCTCTTTATCGGGTGCCATATCATAAGTGACCTGTAAGCCGCCGTTTTCCGTCGGCTGGAAGGAAGCCGTCGAAAAGGCAACGGCGTTGTCCTGTGAATTGAGGGTGTATTCCGTACTGCCGTTGCTGACGGTTGCCGTCAAAACGGCGGTCTGCGCCGGATTTTCCGCAGAGGCATTTTCGGGGAGTGTTTGCCAAAGCTTCCCTGTGTTGGTTTCTTTCACGGCAATCCCGTAGGTGGTGCTGTCAAAATACAGTTCAATCAGCCCCGATTTTGCCACATACACCAAATTGCCGTTGTCGGCGGTGTGGTATTTTGCGTCGGTATATTCCGCACCAACCGACATTCGCTGTCCGACGGCGGATTTTTGCACCTCCTGGGCGGTACAGCCCGACAGCAAAAGCAGGCACGCAAGTGCAAAACACACCGCGCGGAATATTCGTTTTGAAATCTTCATAGATAAGCTCCCGATTTGTAAAATGCATTTTGATTTTTACAGTATAACACAGTTTTGGAAAAAATGCAAAACCGCCGTATTTCGTGCCTTTAAAAATATCTATTGACTTTTTGTGCGGTTTGGGGGTACAATAAAGCAAATCGAAAAAACGAAATCGTTGACGGAGAACGACGGCTTTGCAAGGCTTTAAAGAGAGCGCGCATCATCGGCTGGGAGTGCGCGTAAAGACCGAAAGCCCGAGACCGCTCCCGAGTGTGCGCCGAAATAAGGCGTGCCGCCGTTGCCGCGTTAAGGCAAAGCGAGTGGGCATTCTTCCAAGAATGTCAATTTGGGTGGAACCGTGGAATGTAAGCATTTCATCCCTTTGCGGGGTGAAGTGCTTTTTATTTTTACAGAACGATGTTCGAGTTTAGGAGGCATTGAAAATGATTGAAATTACCTTAAAAGGCGGCGCTGTCAAAACCTATGACGCGCCCGTCACGGCGGCAGAGGTCGCCAAAGACATCGGTATGGGGCTTTACAAGTCCGCCTGTGTCGCACGCGTGGACGGCGCAGTCTGCGATTTGCGCACCGAGCTTACAAAAAACTGCACGCTTGAAATATTGACCTTTGATGACGAGGACGGCCGGCGTACCTTCCGCCATACCGCGTCGCACATTTTGGCACAGGCGGTAAAACGCCTGTATCCCGAAGTAAAACTTGCCATCGGGCCGGCTGTCGACAACGGTTTTTATTACGATTTTGATTCCGATGTGAATTTTACGCCCGAAATTCTCGAAAAAATCGAAGCGGAAATGAAAAAAATCGTCAAAGAGGATTTACCGCTTGAAAAATTCGAGTTGCCGCCCGAAGAAGCAACCGCGCTGATGACGGAAAAAGGCGAAACCTACAAAGTGGAGTTAATCGCCGAGCACGCCGAGAACGGCGAGCCGATTTCGTTTTACAAACAGGGCGAATTTACGGAACTTTGCGCAGGCCCGCATTTGATGTCCACAGGCGCGGTCAAGGCGTTTAAACTGACCTCCTGCACGGGCGCATATTGGCGCGGCGACGAAAAGAACAAAATGCTCCAACGCATTTATGCGACCGCATTTCCGAAAGCGTCGGAATTGGAGGAATACCTGGAAAGAATTGAAGAAGCGAAAAAACGCGACCATAGAAAACTCGGCAAGGAACTGAAACTGTTTACGATGATGGACGAGGGTCCGGGATTCCCGTTCTTCCTGCCGAAAGGCATGATTCTCAAAAACACGCTGATTGACTATTGGCGCGAAATCCACACCCGTGAGGGCTATGTGGAAATCTCCACCCCGATTATGCTCAACCGCGCGCTGTGGGAAACCTCGGGGCACTGGGATCATTACAAAGAGAATATGTATACCACGGTCATTGACGATACGGATTTCGCCATCAAACCGATGAACTGCCCGGGCGGTATGCTTGTGTATAAATCGGAAATGCGCTCCTACCGCGATTTGCCGATTCGTATGGGCGAGTTGGGGCTTGTGCACCGCCACGAAAAATCCGGCGCATTGCACGGGCTGATGCGTGTGCGTTGCTTCACGCAGGACGACGCGCACATCTTTATGACGCCCGAGCAAATCACCGACGAAATCAAAGGCGTTGTCCGCTTGATTGACGAGGTTTACACGCTGTTCGGTTTCAAATACCATGTGGAACTGTCCACCCGCCCCGAGGACTCTATGGGCAGTGACGAGGATTGGGAAATGGCGACCGACGGCTTGCGCAAAGCCCTCGACGAATTACAACTTCCCTATGTGGTCAACGAGGGCGACGGCGCGTTCTACGGCCCGAAAATCGACTTCCATTTGGAGGATTCCCTCGGCAGAACTTGGCAGTGCGGCACCATTCAGTTGGACTTCCAACTGCCGCAGCGCTTTGAGGCGGAATATGTCGGTGCAGACGGCGAAAAACACCGCCCGATTATGATTCACCGCGTGGTGTTCGGCTCGATTGAGCGTTTCATCGGCATTTTGATTGAGCATTTTGCAGGTGCGTTCCCGCTGTGGCTCGCACCCGAGCAAGTCCGCATTCTGCCGATTGCAGACCGTCATCATGACAGAGCATACGAAATCAAAAAGCAACTCGAAAGCGCAGGCTTGCGCGTCACGGTAGATGACCGCAGCGAAAAAATCGGCTATAAAATCCGTGAATCCCGCTTGCAGAGATTGCCTTACTGGCTGATTGTCGGCGACAAAGAGGTTGAAAACGGCTCGGTCTCCGTCAGCCGCCGCGGCGAAGGCGACATCGGTTCGATGGAACTTTCGGCTTTGCTGGCCCGCTTACAGGAAGAAATTGCGACGAAAGCGAGAGATTGATATGGCAAAAGCACCGCTGACGGTTACCGTCATAACAGACACGCACTATTACGCAAAATCTACCGGCACCGAAGGCAAAGCCTACGAAGCGGCAAACACCAAAAGCCAAATGCTGTTAAAGTATTCCGCAGAACTTTTGGACGCGGCGTTCCGGCAAATCAAGGCGGACAAACGCACAGACATTGTCCTCCTTTCAGGCGATACCACCAGCAACGGCGAGTATGATTCGCACCGCGAATTTATTGAAATGCTCCGTGATTTAAAGGCGGCGGGCAAGCGCGTATATGTGATTACCGCCACCCACGATTATCAGGATGACGGGCAGACCAATGCCTATGTCGGTGACGAAAAAGTCAAAATCCCGGCGGCAAAGCGCGAGGAGCTTTATGATATGTACCGCGAATTCGGCCCTGATGAGGCGCTGTCCGTGCACCGCGACAGTATGTCGTATGTGGTGCAGTTGCAGGAGGGCTACCGCCTGTTCGCCATTAACGACGACCGCAATTTGACGGGCAAAAGCGGTATTTCCGATGACTGCTACGCTTGGCTTTGCGAGCAGGTCGAGGACGCAAAGAAAAACAATCAGTTTATGCTGATGATGACACATCACCCGCTGATTGCGCCGTCGCCCGTTTATGCGCTGATCGGCAAAAACGATATGCACGGCGACTTTGACATTCGCCGTAAGCAGTATGCCGATTTGGGACTGCAATTTGTGTTGACGGGGCACTCGCACATTCACCACATTGATAAAATCGAAAGCGACATCGGCAATACATTGTATACAATTTCCACCTCTGCGACTGTGGGCTACCCCGCACCCATTCGTACCGTTGTGGTGGACGAAGCGGCGGGGATTGTCTCCACCACCACCGACTTTATCACCGAAAAGGTGGATTTCGATTTAGAGGGCAACTCCTTGCAGGAATACCTCAAAAAGCAACTGGTCGGTATGGTGCGCGATATGGTCAAAGCCGCCGGCGGCGACACCCATAAATTTGCCGATATGGTCACGGCAATGAGTATCAAAAAGAAACTCATTTACAAAATCGGCTGGCTGATAAAACCCTTTGCCAAACGCTTAAACAGCTTGAAAATCGGCACGGTTGCCAAATGGACAAAGAAAGAAACCGGCTTACAGCCCGAGGATTACGCCGACATCAAAGATAAATCCGTGGTCGATTTCATTGTGGATATTGTCACCAATTTGTATGCAGGCGAAAACCTCTACAACCCCGAGGATGCGGCATACAAAATCACCATGGGGCTTTTGAGCATTTTCGATTCCGTTTTTGCGGCGCTCCACATTTCGGTGAAAAAGCTTTTGAAAGTGTCCGACTCACTATGTGATTTCGTCGAGCCGCTTTTACATAACAGCGGTATCCCGTCATACAACGCGGTGTTGCCGATTTTGCCGCACTACACGGCGGAAAACCCCGCGCCGCAGAAAGAGGAAGCCCCGAAACCCGAACGCAAAAAGAGTAAAAAGGGCGTGCCGATTGTGCTTATCGGGATTTTGGCGCTGATTATTCTTTTCATTCCGATTTTGTTGGCGCTTGGCGTCGGTTTTGTTGTCAACCAAATCCGTTTCGGGAAATATATGAAGGATTAAACCGTCATAGCCTATTTACTTGCATTTTACCACAGCAGAGAACCATCCCACCGTTTTTGTGAAAGGTAAATTGGGGGTTGTAGGGGTAATTTGTACGGTAGGGCGGGGGCTTGCCCCCCGCCGTCAATTCACATCGAGCCCCAATTTGTCATCCTGAGCGAAGCGAAGGATCGCCAATAGCAAAAAATAAAAATATGCGAAACGAGATTCTTCGCCTAACGGCTCAGAATGACAATGCGTGTGTAGGGGTCGGTGAGATTCCCCTGTTAGGGGAAATGTCGCGTAGCGACAAAGGGGTAATGGCGCAGCCGTAACTCGACGACCCGTTGTAGGGGCGGGTCTCCGCGCCCGCCCGTGAATTTTGCTGTAATTTTGCGGAACGGTCAAGACCGTTCCCTACACGCACGAAATACATTTTTAGGGTAGGGCGGGGGCTTGCTCCCGCCGTCAATTCACATCGAACCCCGCGGCGGGAGCAAGCCCCCGCCCTACCGTTAAACCAATTTACATTGCGGAAAATCCGCGGCCGGGTCGTCCGCCCCTACGAACGGGCGCGCAATGCACGCCCATATTGTATTTTATGCGTAGGGAACGTCAATGCCCGTTCCGTTAGCACCCCCACACCCCCCCAATTTTTCATTCTGAACGAAGTGAAGAATCTCAACCAATGCAAAATACAGCACACGGAAAACGCGATTTTCCGAAAGGCGCAGAACGGCAAACAAAGCGTGCGGCGCAAGCCCCAACGAACAAAACAACACCCCGTCTCTTTTCAAGACGGGGTGCTTTGTTACATCTTGTAAATTACTTTGCTTCTGCGGGGGTTTCTTCGTTTTCTGTGGCTTTCTCTTCGGCTTTGTCCTCTTTCTTTTTGTGGAACAAAATCTTATCCACCGGGAAATACAGGAAGAACTGCAATGCCGAGCATACCGCAGTGGCAATGTTTCTTGCCGCCGCGTCCGACCAACCGATGTCGTTGAGAATCCAACCGTAAATGGTGGGGTTGAGCCATTGCGAGAAGCAAATCAGCGCCACGGTGAACACAATGTAAATCGGCAAGACAACTTTTGTGTTGGCACCGGAGTTAAAGGTCTTTTCTTTGTTGATAAAGAACGCGACGATTTGCGCCGTGATGTTGGAAATGGCGAATACCCAGAAATACCCCCAACCGCCGTCCTCTGCGGGGTAGTGGAATACAAAGAAATCGCAGGGGCTGTCATACAGCGGGCGGAAAATCAGCGGTAAGATGTTGACCAAGCCAAACTGCACAATGCACGCCCCGAGGCTGACCACGATGAATTTGACGAACTGCCAAAGCGTGTTGATGCCGCTGCCTTTCCCTTCGGCAGCCTTATCAATGTTATTGAGTTTACCCATGAGCATTTCTCCCTTAACTGTAAAAATTTATCCTAATTTTAACACGGCAAAGCGCCAAAAACAAGGGATAAAGTGAATAAGTTTTCACTGTGTTATTTATGGATTTTTCACAAGAATATGCAAGCGGTTTTGTGAAACATTTAACAAAAATTTGCGCGGCGTTTTTATCGTGGGGATTGCAAACGGCTTTGTAATTTTGTATAATATACCTCGTATGAACGGAGGGCTTTTATGGACGAACTTTTTGCCCGTACGGCGCTTTTATTGGGTGACGAGGCGCTCAAAACTTTAAAAAACGCGCGCGTTGCCGTGTTCGGCGTCGGGGGCGTGGGCGGCTATGTGTGCGAAGCGCTCGCCAGAAGCGGTGTCGGCACGCTCGATTTGATTGACAATGACACGGTAAGCGAGAGCAACCGCAACCGCCAAATTATCGCGCTTGCGTCAACCGTCGGGCGCGAAAAAACCGAAGTGATGCGCACGCGGCTTTTGGATATAAACCCCGACATCACCGTGCATACGCACAATGTCTTTTTCACACCCGAAACGGCAGGGGTGTTTGATTTTACAAAGTATACCTATGTTGTAGATGCGATTGATACCGTTGCGGGGAAAATCGAGCTTGCCGTCCGTTGCCAAAAGGCAGGTGTTCCGTTGATTTCTTCTATGGGTACGGGCAACAAACTGCACCCGGAGTGCTTTGAAATCGCCGATATTTACAAAACCTCGGTTTGCCCGCTGGCGCGCGTGATGCGAACCGAACTCAAAAAACGGGGCGTCAAAAAATTAAAAGTCGTCTATTCCAAAGAAATTCCCTTAACACCCATCGGCGGCGCGCCGAAAGAGAACGGACGGCATCTGCCGGGCAGTACCGCGTTTTGCCCGCCCACAGCCGGCATGATTCTCGCAGGCGCGGTGGTGCGGGATATATTGGGCTTAGAATAAACAGAGGAGTGATTTTATGCAATACCGTGATTTCGGAAAAACGGGAGAAAAGGTTTCGGCGTTGGGCTTTGGCTGTATGCGTCTGCCCACTCTCGACAACCTCACCCACAGCATTGACGAAAAAGAGGCGACACGCATTGTGCGTGACGGCATTGACAACGGCATCAACTACATAGATACCGCGTTTTTCTATCACAACGGCAAAAGCGAGGGCTTTGTGGGTAAAGCGTTACAGGACGGTTACCGTGATAAAGTTTTGCTTGCCACAAAATCTCCATTCGGCGGGTTTAAATTCGGCTTTGAGTTCGACAAAATTCTCAACACGCAGTTAAAGCGGTTGCAAACCGACCATATTGATATGTATTTACTCCACGCGGCGTGTTTAAAATCGTGGAAAAACTCCGCTTTAAAATTTGATTTGCTTTCCAAAATGGAAAAGGCGCGTGCGGCGGGGAAAATCCGCTATATCGGCTTTTCGTTCCACGACAATTACGAGGCGTTTGAAACAATTTTAAACGGCTATGACGGTTGGGACTTTTGCCAGATTCAATATAACTTCGTGGATACAGACCATCAGGCGGGCACAAAGGGCTTGGAAGCCGCCGCGAAAAAAGGCTTGGGCGTTATCGTAATGGAGCCACTCTTGGGCGGTAAGCTTGCCAATCCCCCGCAAAATGTGAAGGATGCTCTGCCGCAAGGCGTTTCGCCCGTGCAGGCGTCGCTCGATTTCATTTGGGACCGCCCCGAAGTCAGCCTTTTGTTAAGCGGTATGAGTAATGCAGAGCAGGTGAAGCAAAATCTGCAATATGCCGACGAGAGCCGCGTAGGAAAACTAACAGACGAGCAAAAAGCGTGCTATCCCAACGCGAAAACCGTATTTGAAACCTCGGCACGCATTTCCTGCACCCATTGCGAATACTGCGTACCCTGCCCGAAGGGCGTGGAAATCCCCGAAATCTTTGCGCAGTACAACAAGAGTGCACAGGATGAGGGCGGAGCGAAAAAAGCCTATAAAAAAATTAAGGGTGACGCGCAAAAATGCGTGGGTTGCGGCAAATGCGAGGAAAAATGCCCGCAACAACTGCCCATTCGTGAAAAGCTGAAAGAGGCAGACGCCTTTTTTAAGGGAGAATAAGTATGGAACAAGCGAAATCCAATAAAATTGCGTTCCCTGCACGCACCATCGCCACGGCGGCTCTTGTGTGCGCGCTGTCGGTGGTGTTGCCGCAGGTTTTTCATTTTATCGGCGGCAAGCCGTTGGGCAACGCGTTTTTGCCAATGCACCTGCCCGTAATTTTGGGCGGCTACCTGTTAAATCCCGCGGCGGCGCTCATATGCGGAGCGATGTCCCCGATTTTGAGCTTTTTTGTCAGCGGTATGCCCGCATTCCCGCGGCTTATCTTTATGATATTTGAGTTGGGCGCATACGGCTTTTTCACATCGGTTTTTGTGCACAAATGCCGTTTGCCCGTTTTCCTTACTTTGCCGCTTACATGGATTTGCGGTCGCGCGGTGTATTTCGTTACCGCGTTCTTTGCATTGCGCGTTTTACATTTGGAAATACAAGGTATGGTGACCGCTTCTGCGGCGGTTTGGACTGCCATTACAACCGGTGTGCCGGGGATTATATTACAAGCGGTAGTTATACCGATTTTGGTTGCCGCTCTTAAAAAAGCGAGGTTAATTACATATGCACCCCGATTTGGAAAGCTGTAAAGCAATTTTAGAAAATGAAAATCTCACCTGTGTTGTGAAACAGGGTGACAAAATTTTGAAAACCGCTGACCGCGGAATAAAACCGTTTCTGCAATGGATTGAAAGCGGCGAAACTTTAAAAGGCGCGGTTGCGGCGGACAAGGTTGTGGGCAAAGCGGCGGCATTTTTAATGGAAAAGGCGGGAATATCCGCCGCGTATGCCGCAGTGTTAAGCGAGCCTGCCGAAGCGGTACTCAAAAATGCAGGGATTGCGTATACTTATTCTCACCTTGCGCCCCGTATTCAAAACCGCGCGGGCGACGGGCTTTGTCCCATGGAAAGCGCCGTGATGGAAATCGAGAACGCAGAAACGGCATTTACGGCGTTGAAAAGCAAAATGCAGGGTAAAGCGATAGCAAAATGAAAAGGAGCGGTTATTTGAAAACCGCTCCTTTTGTTGTGACTTGTTTTTTTGTATTTATCCAAAATCAGGAAGAATAGGCGACCACATAGAAAACCAATATTGCAAATAACAGCGTAGAAATAGTTGCGGTCAAAACCTGTACTTTTTTGCTTTTCTTACAAATCATACTGTTTATTGTAATGAAAAAGGTTATGAGAAACAGCACCCCTAAACCAGAAGGTATGAAAAGTTCTAACATAGTTTATATACTCCTTCCTATGCAATACCGCACTGTAAATTATACTCTGTTATCAAGCTGGATGGCGAAACGGAAATGCCTACATACATAGATGCACTAATGCTGATATTACACGGCAGAAATTGGTGAAAATATTGCAGTGTAATCGAGCGTTCGGGAAAACTGTTAATAATACTATAACTGATCAGGAAACTCATACTGTCCGCATTATTGGGGAGATTGATTTTAAATACACAAGCTGTACCGGTACCGCAATAATTTTCGTCCGCATTGGAATATTCATCATTATAAAGTATTCCGTCTTTTTTATATTGAAGTGTACAAGCTTGCGAGTTGTTGACAATAGAGCCTCCGCCAAGATCAATTGAGATGACATCGTTCATTCGCATAATCGGCAACTTTGTCCACTCGCAACCGCCAAGTAAGGTGTATTCGCTCCCATTGTTTGCCCATACAATTCCTAAATTCATATTATCATATGTTCGTTCCGTCGAACCTATTCCGTATGTTTGCAGTTTTGAATCAGTTTTATTACTGTTGATATAACCAAATGTTTCTGCTTGGATTAGTTTGTCAACCATTGCATCATTTATCATTTCTGAAAAAACATGATTTGCGTCAATTTGGTCAAAGACAGCGTAAACATAGTCATACTTTCCTTGCTGCGTGGATATATCGAACTGCTCCTTTAAATCCGAAACTTGGTGTTTTGATATTACGGTTTCGCTCATCTGTTCGATAGATGAGGCGCTTGCAAAAAGCGAAGAGTAAAGCAACAAAGATAAACACAATAAGGTTGAGATAATTTTTTTCATATCGTTTCACTCCTATTAAAGACACAGAGGCGTTTTATTCAATCACCTTTATTATACATATGTGTTCGTAAATGAGATTTTTGCATTATTCCTAATGTGAATTAACCATTGGATTCTCCTTCTTTCCATAAATTCCAATGTGTTTTTTTGCAACATGTTATCTAAATTCAATATAGCATACACGGATATTTTTGTCAATATATTATATATTTCCCGAAATGAAAAATAAATTGATAGGGTTTTGACATTACGCATCAAGAAACTAATACAAGCAATCATTTTTGCCGTAGCGCAACGAAAGAAATCAATAGAACAAATAAATTTCAGCAAAAAGATACTTTGTTTCGCACGGAATAACAAAAAAGAATTTGCACACGGTGTTTCCCACACGGCAACGAAAAAATCCCGAAAAAACTATTGACAAGCCGTAGCCTTTATATTATAATATCAAAGCCGCCGAAAAAGGCGGCACTTATGGCGGCATAGCTTAGTTGGCTAGAGCGTCCGGTTCATACCCGGAAGGTCACAGGTTCAAGTCCCGTTGCCGCTACCAAATCGCGGCAAGCAGTTGCCGCGCATACGGCCCGGTGGTCAAGCGGTTAAGACACCGCCCTTTCACGGCGGTAACACGAGTTCGATTCTCGTCCGGGTCACCAAAAAACAACAGTCCGACAAAGTCGGGCTGTTGTTTTTTGCGTATGTGCAAACCGAAAGGACGAGAATCGAACTCGAATCGTCCATCTTTTGCGTTAGCAAAAGGGACATAGAATAGGATATTTGCGAAGCAAATCGACAAGCGAAGCTTGTCGATTCTCGTCCGGGTCACCAAGAAAAAAGCACTTGCAATGCAAGTGCTTTTTTTCAATGAAATTCGTTCCTTGCGGAACGGTACGACCGTTCCCTACGCACGAATACATTTTCAGGGTAGGGCGGGGGCTTGCTCCCGCCGTGGGTGAACACTGCGTAGTGGCGAGTTATTCCCCTGATAGGGGAAACAGCGCACAGGGTACCGTCCCCTGTGCGCTGTGCGCTGTGTGCGCTGAATCAACAACGAAGAAGTTTATATGCGATGGGCATTTTCTTCGGTTGCACATCGTGACAAAATCTGCTATACTACCTAAGGCAAAAATCCACAGGAGAAAAAACAATGCAGGCAGAACAAGAAAAAGAAGAAAAATACATAAACAGTTTCAAAAAAGGCTTAAAAGACGGTGTGCCGATTGCACTCGGGTATCTGTCCGTTTCCTTTACCTTCGGGATGATGGCGGTGGCGGGCGGCTTGCCCGTGTCGATTGCCGTTGCGATTTCGATGACCAATCTCACCTCCGCGGGGCAGTTCGCAGGGCTGTCGTTGCTGCTTTCAGGCGGCGGATACTTTGAAATGGCGCTGACGCAGTTGGTTATCAATCTGCGCTATGCGCTGATGTCCGTTTCCCTGTCGCAGAAATTGCACAAAAGCGTGACCGTGTTAGACCGCCTTTTGATTGCATTCGGCAATACCGATGAAATATTCGCCGTCGCAAGCGGGCAAAAGGAAGAAGTCGGCAGAAAATATATGTACGGACTGATTATAATGCCCTATCTCGGCTGGACGCTCGGTACGCTGATCGGTGCGGCGGCGAGCGCCGTGCTCCCCGAAACGGTGCGTTCGGCACTCGGCATTGCCATTTACGGTATGTTTTTGGCAATCTTTATTCCGCCGATGAAGCATTCGCGCGCGGTAACCGCGGTGGTGCTTACGGCGGCGGGGCTGAGTTGCCTGTTTGCCTATGTGCCCGTGTTGAACCGTGTTTCCACAGGCTTTGTCATTATCATTTGCGCCGTGGTTGCCGCCACACTCGGCGCGATTATCAAGCCCATCAAAGAAGAACAGGGGGCGGCACAATGAATATGCAATATCTTTTCTTGCAGTTAGCCGTGATGGCGGGCGTGACCTATCTTATCCGTATGCTGCCGCTGGTCATTTTTCGCAAAAAGATTGAAAATACCTTTATCAAATCGTTTTTGTATTACATACCGTATGCCGTGCTTGCGGCGATGACTTTTCCCGCGATTTTTTCCGCAACGGGCGGCGGCATTTGGTCGGCGCTTGCAGGGCTTTTGGTGGCGTTGTTGCTCGCGTTTTGTGAAAAAGGCTTGGTTACCGTGGCGCTGTGCGCGTGCGGCGCGGTATTTATAACAGAATGGATTATCCGTCTGCTGTAAACAGGAAAACAGAATCAAAAAGAAGTAAGGGAGGCCGCATAACACGGCCTCCCTTACTTGCAGGAGAAAAAATGAGGTATTTATAAGAACGCAGAGACAGTCTGCAATCTTATCTTCTTAATACTTCGACAGATAGCGGTCAACTTCCCAACCGGTTACCTTGGTGCGGTAGTCATCCCACTCTTTTTCTTTGCCTTCCAAATATTTCTCAAATACATGCTCGCCGAGTGCGTCTTTGATGAACGGGTCTTTCTTGAACTCTACGAGCGCTTCTTCCAGCGAGCCGGGCAGGCTTTCAATGCCGTCGGCTTTGAGTTCTTCGGCAGTCATTTCAAAGATGTTCTTTGTGGTGCCTGCGGGCGGGGTCATTTTCTTTTTGATGCCGTCCAAGCCGGCTGCAAGGCAAAGTGCCATTTCCAAATACGGGTTGCAGGACGGGTCGGGGCAGCGCAATTCCACACGCGTACCCATACCGCGTGCCGCAGGTACGCGAATGAGCGTGGAACGGTTGGACGCCGACCAAGCAATGTAAACGGGTGCTTCGTAGCCGGGCACTAAGCGTTTATAGGAGTTGACAAGCGGGTTAGAAACGGCGGTAATGCCCTTGACATGTGCCAAAACACCGGCGATAAACTGCATCGCGGTTTCGCTAAGCCCCAATTCTGCGTCGGGGTCATAGAAGGCATTTTTGCCGTCTTTCATCAAAGACATATTGGTGTGCATACCCGAACCGTTGATACCGAAAACGGGCTTCGGCATAAAGGTGGCGTGCAAGCCGTGACGGCGCGCATAGGTCTTGACAACATGCTTAAAGGTGACCACATTGTCTGCGGTTTTGAGCACTTCGTCAAAACGGAAGTCGATTTCGTGCTGGCCTTCGGCAACCTCGTGGTGCGAAGCCTCAATTTCAAAGCCCATATCTTCGAGTGCCAAGCAAATATCGCGGCGGCACTGTTCGCCCTGGTCGGAGGGGCCCATATCGAAATAGCCTGCCACATCGGCGGTTTTGGTGGTGGGGTTGCCGTCCTCGTCAAGCTGGAACAGGAAAAATTCGCATTCCGGACCGACATTGAAGGTGTAGCCCATATCGGCGGCTTCTTTAATGACCTTTTTCAAAACATTTCTCGGGTCGCCGAGGAACGGGGTTTCGCCGTCTGCACAGTAGACATCGCAGATAAGGCGCGCTACTCTGTCTTTCCACGGCAAAATGACGAACGAATCGTAATCGGGGCGCAAATACATATCGGACTCGTTGATGCGGACAAAACCTTCAATCGAAGAGCCGTCGAACATGCATTCGTTGTCGAGCGCTTTTTCCAGCTGGCTTTCGGTGATGGCAACATTTTTCATCTGCCCGAAAATATCCGTGAACTGTAAGCGGATAAATTTAACATCCTTTTCTTTTGCGATGCGTAAAACATCTTCTTTTGTGTAACCCATTTTTACTTCTCCTTTCAAAATAAAAAAGGGCAACGAGGTCTGTCGATAGACCTCGTTGCCTTTCGTTTATGTACTCATTATAGCAAGCAAAACGGATTTGTCAACGCCATTTTTTCAAATTTTTTTGCTTTTGTAGCATTTTACAAAACCGTTTGTCGAAATCAGGCCGATTTTGGAAAAAACGCCTTGCTTTTTGAAAAGGGATTTCCTGTTTTTTCCTTACCAAGATTTGGCGCGTGCAGAAAACGGCGGTTTTCGGTATAATGGCGGCAAAGGAGGTTTGCAATATGCAACAACGAACGAAACGAATTTTCACCGTGCTGTTGACTTTTGTGTTGCTGTTCGCGTGCACCTTGCCTGCATTTGCGGCAGATGCGAACAGCACAGCGGGCACGGTGCGCATTACTTCGGGCAGTTTGAATGTCCGTTCTGCACCGAGCACCTCGGCAACGGTTGTATCGTCGCTTTACAAAAACGAAAACGTAACGCTGATGCAAAAAAGCGGAGATTTTTGGAAAATTGAGTACGGTGACGGCAAAACCGGCTATGCGCACGCGAATTATATTGCGCCTGTGTCGGGCGCATACGCGGCGCGCGTGAAAACGGCGGGCGGCAATTTGAATGTCCGCACGGGCGCGGGCACTTCGTATAGTGTGCGCACCTCGCTTCCGAATGGGAAAACCGTGGTGGTGCTTTCGCAAAGCGGCGGCTGGGCGAAAATCCTGTATCACGGCAAAAGTATCGGCTATGTCAGCAGCAGGTATTTAACTGCGGCTTCCTCGTCTAATACGGCAAACGGCAATGCGGCGGTGCGCTTGTCGGTTGTCAGTTACAAGCAGACAGACCCGCGCTGGGCAAATGTGAAAATCGGCACGGCGGGCGACACCATCGGCAGTTCGGGATGTACCACAACCGCGCTTGCCATGACCGAAAGTTACCGCACGGGCACGACGATTACACCCGCCGTTATGGCGACAAGATTAACCTATGCACCGGCGGGGTGGCTTTATTGGCCGTCGAATTATGTAATTTCCGCGAACGGTACGAATTATTTGCAGACGATTTACAATCTGCTCAAATCCGGTAAGCCCGTTATTCTCGGGATGAAAAAGGCAAGCGGCGCCCAGCATTGGGTAGTCGTTACGGGCTTTACGGGCGGTGCGCTCACCGCGGCGAATTTTACTGTGAATGACCCGGGCTCGAATACCCGCACCACGCTGTCCGCGTTTTTGGGCGCGTACCCGCATTTTTATAAAATGGTGTATTATAAGTAAATGTGAATTTGTCATTCTGAACGAAGTGAAGAATCTCAAACAGCACAAAGTAAAAATGCGCGACAAGAGATTCTCCGCCTATCGGCTCAGAATGACAATCGGGCGGGTACCGGGCAACCGTTTGTAGGGGCGGGGGAATCCTTTGTTAGGGGAAATGTCTACTTTCATAATGTAGGGCGGGTGGCAAGACCGCGCCGTTCGGTGGCGTTTTCGGAGAAAATCTACGCCGCCCGTGAAAAATAGATGTAATTTATTACGGGGCACCGAGTCGGTGCCCCGTAAAATTTGATGTGTTTTCGCGGAACGACACAAAGGTCGTTCCCTACGCGTAGGGGCGAACTGCGTTCGCCCGCGGTTTTGCTGTGATTTTACGGAACGGTCAAGACCGTTCCCTACACATAAAGAATTCGATTGCGTGCATGTAGGGGGGCTGTCTGCCCCACCGCCGTAATACAGCACTGCCCTCTTGATTTTTCGATAGCTTACTTTGCTTTGCCTTCTGCAATATAGTATGTACGCTTGATAAAATCAGAATAATTATTGAGGATTACACTATTATCAAAATTATCATCAATTTTTGTTGAGTATTTGATTAAGTCTTTGTCATCAATAACGCTTTTATAATATGTTGCATAATCTTTTGAGTCTTTAAATAAATAATTGGGCGACTTTTCTTTAAGATTTAACAAAATAATTAGTGTTTTATCCGGAGTATGATAATATGTATCAGGGTTGTCTTTTGATAAAGCATAATATTTATGAAGATTGTGTTCAGTTATTATATCGTACTTTGAAAAAGCACCGCCGTTTTTGTAATACGGTACTTTTTCAAAAATAATGAAAATCTGAAAATACGGTATGGAATTAGAACGGATATTTGCTGTTTCTCCAAGCATATTTTCAAAATAATTATTGCTGTTTTGCGAATAATTGCGCATAACAAATTTTACTGCGTACCCGGCAACAGGCTTTCCGTTTTTACTTACGGTAATATCAACATTTTTGGGATAATATCTTCCGTTAATACAGCCCTCTTTGTCATTTCCGAATCCTTGAGATTGGATAGAATATCCTTTCCCAAAAAGTTCACTTAAATCTTTTGCGATGTGCCCGTGTAAAGATTTAAGTTTTGCTGTGCTTCGCGAAGTATCCACCATTAAATATGTCTTAAACGAATCGCGAATCACTTCTAAAAATTGCTCGTTTGTCAACATGCAAAAATTCCTCCGTCATATGCAAATTTATAATCCAAATATGCTTTAACATCTTTTGAAGAAAAAGTGTAATATCCTCCGCTTTTATATTTACCGAGCAAAGAAATATAATTGAAGAACTCTTCGGTTTTAAGAGCCTTCTTTATCTGCTCTATTGGAATAGTATCGCTTACTATATATAGTCCTCCATAAACGCCTGTCCCTTTTGGTGCTTCTACAAATTTAAAGTCATCTACCGTCCTAAGCAATGCATTGATTGACAGTTTATCTTTATATGTATCTTTAATTGCTTGGCTTCTTCCAAATGCATACCAATATTCATCACTTGACTTTTCATTACTTCTGTTTAACAGTTTATCTTTATTTTCAAGAAGATAAGAGTACATTCTATTATCAAGCATGATTTTTTCTTCCGGAATTAAAGAACCGTTGCAATCGTACGGAAAAAACGCTTTCTTTACGATGCCACGCGATGACTTCACAACCGGAATAATATACTTTGAATCAAAATCAAAATCATTGATAAAAACTTCGTCACACAAAGTAGCGTAGCCGTTTTTTACCGCAACATCGCATTTTCCAAGATTTGAATAAATTTTTGATATTACCGCCAATTTTTCCTTTTTTTCAAAATAAAAATTGCCGGCAATATAGTAATCATTAGGCGATAAAGTATCTATATAAAAAGGTATCTTATTTTTTTCATCAAACAAGTAACAATCAACACTCTCGCTCGTTTTATTGTTTTTAATAATTACAATGGTGGTATATGTTGTCGCGTTAAACGCCTGATAATGCCTTAAATCACAAATTTTCTCTATCAGATTGTCGTTAACAAATACTTTTCGCATGTAACTACCGGCAATACTATTGAAAAACGAGCTCGGTGTTATATAACCAAGTGTACCGTTCTTTGAAAGCATTTTTATTCCGATTTCATAAAAAACTATATATAAATCTGTCATTCCGTCTTGTGCAAACGAAAAAGTTTTGATGTCATCAAAAGAATCTCCCAGATTATGAACACGAACATATGGGGGATTACCTAACACATAATCCATTTTTCCATTGTATTTATCAATAGACAATGCATCGCCGCAAATAATATCCCAATCAACTTGTTCTATGCCGAAATCGAAAACAATTTTATTTAAATTATCAATGCACTTTTTTACTTCTGTTATTTCAATTTCAATTCCGTGAATATAGATTTCAAGGTCTTTTTTTGTCTCCTCTAAGGATATATTTGCTTTTTTTGACTCTTGACAATAACGACGAACAATTTCTGATAAAAAAGCCCCGTCTCCGCAACTGTTATCAATAGCATGCTTTTTTAGTATTTGATTACCATAATAGCCTGACATATCCAAGATATTTTCCACCATATATGTTGGCGTATAAAATCTTCCGTTTTCTTTTTGCAGAT
>JBJEPV010000178.1:0-6403 GCA_051881415.1 Candidatus Fimenecus sp. | reverse complement strand
CTTCGACCGAGGTCTGATTATCCGCCGCGGTGGAGAAGATCTGGCTCTTCTTGGTCGGAATGGTGGTGTTTCTCTCAATAATCTTGGTGGAAACGCCGCCCATAGTTTCAATACCGAGCGAAAGCGGGGTAACATCAAGCAACAGAATGCCCTCGACATCGCCGCCGAGCACGCCGCCCTGAATTGCCGCGCCGACCGCAACACATTCGTCGGGGTTGATGCCCTTGAACGGCTCGTGACCCATATAGCTCTTAATGGCTTCCTGTACGGCGGGAATTCTCGAAGAACCGCCGACCATCAGCACCTTGTTAATCTGCGACGCCTGCAAGCCCGAGTCGGACAGCGCCTGACGGACCGGCCCCATGGTCGCTTCGACCAAATCCGCGGTCATTTCGTTGAATTTTGCACGGGTTAAGGTTGTTTCCAAGTGTTTCGGGCCGGTTGCGTCTGCCGTAATAAAGGGCAGGCTGATTTGCGAAGTGGTCACGCCGGAAAGTTCGATTTTCGCCTTTTCTGCCGCTTCTTTCAGTCTCTGCATTGCCATTTTGTCGGAGCGCAGGTCAATGCCCTGTTCCTTTTTAAATTCGTCGGCAAGCCAGTCGATAATGCGCTGGTCGAAGTCATCGCCGCCCAAGCGGTTGTTACCGGCAGTTGCCAAAACCTCTTGTACGCCGTCGCCCATTTCGATAATGGAAACATCGAAGGTGCCGCCGCCGAGGTCATACACCATAACCTTTTGGTCGTCCTCTTTATCAATGCCGTAGGCGAGCGCCGCCGCTGTCGGCTCGTTGATGATGCGCTTCACATCCAAGCCTGCGATTTTGCCCGCATCCTTGGTTGCCTGACGCTGTGCATCGGTGAAATATGCGGGAACGGTGATAACCGCCTCGGTCACCTTACTGCCGAGATAGGCTTCTGCATCACTTTTGAGTTTCTGCAAAATCATTGCGGAAATCTCCTGCGGGGTGTAGTTTTTGCCGTCAATCGAGACCTTGTAATCCGAACCCATGTGGCGTTTAATCGACGCCACCGTGCGCTCGGGGTTGGTGATCGCCTGCCGTTTTGCAACCTGCCCGACCATTCTTTCGCCGTCTTTCGAGAACGCCACAACGGACGGGGTGGTTCTTGCACCCTCTGCGTTTGCGATCACCACAGGCTCGCCGCCCTCGATAACCGCCACGCAGGAATTGGTTGTACCTAAGTCAATACCGATTACTTTTGCCATAATAAACTCCTCCAAATTCGTTTAAAAATCGTAATATGTCAAATTCAGTTTACGACTTTGACGACCGCCGGCCGCAAAATCTTATCGCCTAATTTATAGCCTTTTGAGAAAACCTCCGCCACGGTGTTTTCGGGCTGTGATTCGTCCTCAATATGCATCACCGCGCTGTGGATATTCGGGTCAAACGCGTCGCCCGCTTCGCCGAAACTTTCGGCGCCCAATTTTTTGAAAATCTCCGTAAATTGGGTAAAAATCATATCCACGCCTTTTTGGTAATCCGCAAGCGGGGCCTCCTTGTTGCCTGCCGCGCGCTCGAAATTGTCAAGCACGGGAAGAAACTCCGCCAACACAGACGCCTTGCTGTCGGCGTATGCCTGCTCTTTTTCGCGCACGGAGCGTTTGCGGTAATTATCGTATTCCGCCAAAGTGCGCAGAAATTTGTCGTTGGCATCTTTGAGATTGTTTTCGAGTTCCTGCAATTTCTGTTCCGCCGCGTTTTCTTCGGATTGTGCCGCTTCGGGCGTGTCCGTCTGTTGCGCTTCGGGGGCAGTCTGTTCTGCCTCGGGCGGGGTTTTGGTTTTTTCTTCTTTTGCCATACCTCTATTCCTCCACATTGTCGGAAAGGATTTTTCCGACGATTTGCGTTAAATACTGCAAGCTCGGAATGAGCCGTGCATAGTCAATTCTGGTAGGGCCGATAAGCCCCAGCGTTCCGCTTTGGTGCCCCGCGATTTCGTAATTGCCGAAAATCATACTCGAATTTTGCAATTCCCGAAAGCGGTTTTCGTCGCCGATAAGCACCTGCAAGCCGCCTTTTTCGCCGCTTTTCTGTTGATGCGAAAAAATCTGCCCCAGCGGCTCGGCACGCCGTAAAAATTCAATCAACTCGTAGGCATTCTGCTCGTATTCCTTGTAGCCGAGCAAATTGCTTTGCCCTTCCAAGAGCAATTCCGTGCGCTCCGTCATTGCCGCGACATCGGCAAGTGCCACCAACAGCGGCGTCATTTCTAAGGATTTTTCACCGAGCGAAACGGCAAGCGTTTGGATTTTGGCAATGTGCATCGCTGCCGCAGGTTTGCCGATGAAATTCGCATTGACGATATTGTAAAAGCTCTCCGCCATATCGACGGTGATTTCGCTTGTCGTTTTGCACACGCGGCTTTTGAGTATCCCCGACGAAGTCAGCATCACAATCATTGCCGTGCGCGTACCGATGGGGACTAACTCCACGCGCCGCACCACCGCCGCCTCATCGGCAGGCGTGGTCGAGACCGCCGCGCACCGCGTCATTTCCGCCAAAACATTGCCGGCGCTTTCAAGCACCTTTTGTGCGTCGCCCGAGGCGGTTTGCAGTTTCATATCAATCAGCCGTTTTTCGTTCGGCGACAGCTCATACCGCCCCATTAAATTGTCTACATAATACCGATAGCCGGCGCTGGAAGGCACACGCCCCGCAGAGGTGTGTGGCTGTTCTAACAGCCCCATATTGACAAGCTCCGCCATTTCGTTGCGAATGGTCGCCGAGGAGACCGCCAAATCCGGCAGCGCCGCGAGCGCCTTGGAGCCGACGGGCTCACCGGTGGCAATATACCGTTCGACAATCGCGGCAAGCAATTTCTTTTTGCGTTCCGAAAGCTCCATATTCACCGCCCCGTTTCTTGTTTTAGCACCGTTAGCACTCTTTACTCCTGAGTGCTAACTACAATATATACTATACAATTAGGTTGCCGTTTTGTCAATGATTTATTTGTAAACAATTTGTTAAATAGGAAACTTTTGAAAATTTTGCTTGCGCGCAGGGAACGGTATGGTACAATAGACAAAGGAGATGATGCCGATGAAAAACGTGTACGGAAAATCCGTGTTCATTACGGGGGCGGGCAGTGGGCTCGGGCTCGCTTGCGCCGTCGCTTTTGCCGAAAACGGCTGTACGGTCACCGCCGTGTCGCGGCATTGCGAAGAAAAAACGGAGAGCGTCGGGAACGGCGAAATCCGTTTTTTGCAAATGGATGTGAACGACGAGGAGAGCATTCGCCGCGTTGTTGACACGCTCGAAGGCGTGGATATTTTAATCCATTGTGCAGGCTTCGGGATTTCGGGCGCGTGCGAGGATACGCCGCTTCGTCTTGCCAAAGCCCAAATGGAAACCAATTATTTCGGTGTGTTGCGCGTCAACGCGGCGATTTTGCCGAAAATGCGTGCACAAAAAAGCGGGCTTGTGTTGCTCGTCAGTTCCATTGCAGGGCGTATCGGCATTCCGTTTCAATCGCACTATTCGTCGAGCAAATTCGCGCTTGAAGCCTACGCCGAGGCATTGCGTATGGAAATTGCGCCGTTCGGCGTGCGCGTGGCGCTTATTGAACCGGGCGACACAAAAACGGGATTTACCGGCGCGCGAAGCAAGCATTTAGACACTTCGTCGCCGTATTATGCGCGTTGTGCGCGCTCCGTACAAAAAATGGAGCACGACGAGCAAAACGGCAAGCCGCCCGAAAGCGTGGCAAAGGTTGCACTGCGGCTCGCCGGCAAGAAAAATCCGCCCGTGCGCGTGGCGGTCGGCGGCGAATACAAGGCGTTAATGTTCCTAAAACGGCTGTTGCCCGACCGCTTGCTTGAAAAAATTTTGGTGGCAATGTACGCAAAATAAAAGGAGTAAACAAATGATATACATATGGATTGCAGTGGCTGTTTTGCTGTCGGCGGTTTTGTTTTTGTTTATTTTCGCCGCATCAGTCGAAAAAGTCGCATTCGGCGCGCGGTGCGAGGGAAATATGTATCTTTCCTATTTCACGGCGGCGGATTTTGAAAATTTAGAGGCAGAGCCCGTCGAATTTCAAGGGAATCGCGGCCAAACCTTACGCGGCAATTTGTATTTTGAAACGGGCAAAACCGATTTTAAAGCCCTGCTGATTTTCTGCCACGGCATGGGCGGCGGCCATTTGAGCTACACAACAGAAATCGACTGTTTTGCAAAGCACGGCTATTTGGTGCTCGCCTATGACAACACAGGCACCATGGCATCCGGCGGAAAAGCCCTTGTCGGTATGCCGCAGGCGGTTTGTGACCTGAAAAGCGCTTTACAATTTGCCAAAACAGACGAACGCACAAAGCATCTGCCCGTATTGCTTGCGGGGCATTCTTGGGGCGCATACACGGTTTGCCGCGCCGCAAACGAGCCGCAAGTGCACGGCGTACTCGCGTTTTCCGCGCCCAACGATGTGCCCGAACTGCTCACGGCGCAGGCACAGGCGCAAACAGGCAAAAATTTCGGCTTTTTAAAGCCGTTTCTGCGCGCGTATGAAGGTCTGCGGTTCGGCGGGGACGCCGCAAAACCGACCGTCGAGCTGTTAAAAGATACACAAAAGCCCGTTTTGCTTTTGCACGGCAAAAAGGACGGCGTTGTGCCGCGCAAAAACGCCGTGGCGGGCAATGCGGCGCTCGCGGAAAACCAAAATATTCGCTCTGTTTTGTACCCGGGAAAGCAACATAATGTTTATGCCACACCCGAAGCAGAACAATACATCGCCGAAGCGCTCGAAAAACTCGGCGTACTCGCAAAATCCAAAGAAAGCGCCGACGAATGTGCCGCCTTTGCAAAAACGCTCGATTTTCGCAAAATGTGCGAGGAGGACAGCACCGTAATGGAAACGGCGTTGCAATTTTTAAACAGTTGTTTGTAATACCCGCGCTACGCACCCAATTCCCACCGCGTCATATACTGTATTGCTCCCCTTTTCTTTGAAAAAAATGTTTATGAAAGGGAATTTCAGGTCAAACTAACGGTGTACCGAAATTCTCTTTGGAGCGTGATTTCTATGACGGTCAAACGCGGGGACATCTATTACGCGGATTTAAGCCCGGTAGTCGGTTCGGAGCAGGGCGGCACAAGGCCTGTGCTGATTGTGCAAAACGATGTCGGCAACAAATACAGTCCGACGGTCATTGCGGCGGCAATCACCAGCCAAAAATATAAAACCAATTTGCCGACGCATATCCGCGTCAATGCCGGCGGGTGCGGCCTGCAAAAGGACTCGATTGTTTTATTGGAGCAGGTGCGTACCATCGACAAACAGCGGCTGAAAGAGCGAATGGGCAATCTGCCGCAAGAGGAAATGGAAAAAATCGACCACGCGCTGTCTGTCAGCTTCGGACTCGGCGCGGAATAACAAAACGGTTGTATCTCTTTTGGATACAACCGCTTTTCTTTGCAAAATTTTACAAGGTATACCCTTCTGTTTTGCGCAAAATCTAATCAAAACAAAAGAAAGGAGCTTGCCGAATGGCAAATCTGACCGAAGCGGAACTGTCCGCCGTGCGCGATGCATTGCAGGCGGAAAAACGGCTGATTGAAAAATACAAAAGCTTTGCCGAATTGACCGACGACCCGACCGTGCGCGGGCTTTGCGAGCAGATTGCCGCACAGCACAAAACACATTATGATACGATTTTTGGCGTTTTATCATAAAGAAAACGGGAAACGCGCAAACCGAGAACCCGCGCCCGAAGTTGCCGCCGAGCTTGTGCCCGCACCAAAAAAGGCGGACGACGCGCCGCTTTCCGAGATTGAAATTTTAGAGGATTTGCTCGCTTCGCAACAGCAAATTACCGCGCTTTACAATTCTGCCGCCGCTGACTGCACCGCGGGCACCCTCAAAAACGATATGCTCGCCATTTTGCGCGAGGAGCACAACTTGCACACAACCGTGCTCGACGAGTTGACCGCGCGCGGCAAGCATAAGCCTTCCCTTGCCCCGCAGAACAAAATCGACGAGGTCAAACGGGAATTTGCCCCGCAAAATAAAGGGTAAGTTTTGCCATTCTGCGCGTGGGGTGCAAAATGGCAAATTGGGGTTTGTCGGACAAACCGTAGGGAACAACCTTAGTGTCGTTCCGCGAAATTACATCAAACCTTACGGGCGGGCATGGAAGCCCGCCACTACGCGAAAAAATATATTGCGTGCGTAGGGGGCGTCGACTCGGCGCCCCGTAAATTTTTCACAATGCAAATTCGTTTATCGGTAGGGCGGGGGTGATTCCCCTGTTAGGGGAAATGTCTGCGAAGCAGACAAAAGGGTGCCTGAATTCGGAGAATTTGCCCCCGCCGTCAATGCACAGCAAACCCTGCGGCGGGAGCAAGCCCCCGCCCTACCCTGAAAATGCATTTCGTGCGTAGGGAAC
>JBJEPV010000177.1:0-6486 GCA_051881415.1 Candidatus Fimenecus sp. | reverse complement strand
TCTGCTTTTTCTTCCCCCCCAAGTTTCCGAAAATGCATACTTTTTTTGAAAATGCATATACTGTATTTGGAAATGCGGGTAAAAAGAGACAAAAAATCAGTTCGATTTCCCCATTTGTAACCCCTTTGTAACAATTTATTAGATTTTTAACTTTTTCACAAATATTCACCCGGATTTCAGAACGAATGTTCAAAAACTCGCCCGAAAAGCCTTGATTTTGTCAGATTTGAAAATATCAATTTGTGCAAATTTACTAAAAACTTCGATTTTGAAAATTTGACAATTAGAAATCTTGGAAATATAATGGCCGTTGTCACAAGCGATAATAACCGTGGCGCCGCAAAAATCCGTTCAAATCCTTCTTTTTTCTACGAATGGATTGGCGTCCAACAGCCTCTTTGCGCAAAGACCCTTGAAGAGGTATGAGTTAAAGGAGCAGAATGATGATTACTGAATTAAAAGGGTATGTAAAAGCAACCCGAGCAACCTTTTGGAAGGTTGCCGCGCTGATTATGGCGTTTGCCGTACTTTGCGCCGGAACTGCTTTTGCTGCCGCACCGAGCCCGTATGTCGTTGACATTTATGACGGCTCGGAAATCACAAGAGTAGAAACATCGAAAAACGATGCGTACGAAATTGTGGAGCAGGCAGAAATTATTCTGTCTGACAAAGATAAGCTTTCTTTGGAGGCTTTTACCCCCGGTGAGGACAGCGTGATTACAATTTACCGCGCCGCGTCCGTCACATTTGTGGATTTAAACGATGTCAGCACACCGATTGTGCTTGCCGGTACGGTTTCGGATTTATTGCACGAACTCGCCGTAACCGTGGAAGAAGGGCAGTTGGTCAGCGTACCGACCGATACGGTTCTGTATGACGGCTTGGTTGTGAAGCTGACAAATGCATATCATGTCACTGTTACCGCCGACGGTGTAACCACCGCATTGCTTATCGGCGAGGGCGCTGTGGCAGATGCATTGCAACAGGCAAATGTCTCGTTGGGCGAAGATGATGAGGTACAGCCTGCTTTGTCGGAAGCCCTGTTTGACAATTTGGAAATTACGGTTTACCGTGTCACCTATGCAGAGCGTACGGTAAACGAAAAAATCGCATTTGCGAAAAAAACCGTAAAGTCTTCGTCGATGTATGAAGGGCAGAGCGAAATCACGCAGGCCGGGCAAAACGGTGAAAAGACGGTTACCTACCGCGACAAAATCGTAGACGGCATATTTACTTCATCCGAAGCATTGTCGGAAACGGTTTTGACGGAGCCTGTGGCGCAGATTACGACGGTCGGCACAAAACAAAAGGCAGTTGCGGTTGCAAGCCTTCGTAACGGCGGTACGCCGATTTCGGAGCTGACGCACCCCGCATATTTGAAAATCGAAAACGGCGCGCCGAAGGAATATAAGCAAATTATTACCGGCAAGGCGGCGGCGTATACAGCCGCACCTGGTTCAAAAACCGCCAGCGGCAGAACCGTAAAGCCGGGATACATTGCCGTTAATCCGAACCAAATTCCGTATGGCAGTGAACTGTGGATTGTTTCCACGGACGGTATTGTTTACGGCTATGCGATAGCCGCAGATACGGGCGGATTTGTGAAAAAAGGTAAATTCACGGTGGATTTGTTTATGAACACCGAGTCTGAATGCAGACAATGGGGCAGTCGGGACGTTATTATATATGTCCTGTAACGCCTAAAAAATATCTTGTGACTGAGAGTCTTACTCCGAAAAAGAGTAAGGCTCTTTTTATTGGCAAAATCTAAGCTGTCGCATACAATGGCAGTAGGAGGAAGTTCCGAATCAAAAGGAGAGAACGCTTTGAAAGAGTATTTGGATTATTGCGACTGCGCACCGGAAATGTCAAAGAAGGAAGCATATTGTCCGGACGATACGGTGTCGGAATATACGGGAATTTCAAAACTGCCGTGCAATCCTGTAACGACCATGGCATATGTGCCGTTTCAGACAAATACAACGACATATTCAAAAGAAAAAGCACTTTGCAGCGGAACGGCGTTTCCTGACCTCGATAAGCCGTTTTTAGGAGGTAAATGTGTATGATGCTTAGTGAACGCGAAAAATGCCTGAAATCGCTTTCAGCGACGCAATTTATGCTTTGGGAGTTGCATTTGTATTTAGATACCCACCCGTGCGACACAAATGCAATGCGCAGAAACCGAAAATACGCCGAAGAATACCGCGCACAGCTTGCAGATTTTGAAGCCAAATTCGGGCCGCTTTCGGCAGGCTCAGGCGCCGGAGAAGACTGGCTGAAAAACCCGTGGCCGTGGGAGACAGAGGAGTGTGTGAAGTAAGCTATGTTTCAGTATGAGAAAAAATTACAGTATCCCGTAAATATCAAAAACCCGAATCCGAAATATGCGCAAATCATAATCAGCCAATACGGCGGCCCCGACGGCGAATTGGGCGCATCCTTACGGTATTTGTCGCAACGGTTTGCAATGCCGTATGCAGAACTCAAAGGGCTTTTAACGGACATTGGCACGGAGGAACTCGGGCATTTGGAAATGATTGGGGCAATCGTCTACCAACTGACGCGAAATTTATCGATGGAAGAAATCAAAAAAAGTGGGTATGATACCTATTTTGTGGACCATACCACCGGTGTCTATCCGCTGGCGGCAAGCGGTATGCCGTTTACGGCGACGTATTTACAGTCAAAAGGCGATGTCATCACCGATTTGCACGAAAATTTGGCGGCGGAGCAAAAAGCGCGTACCACATATGACAACATTTTACGATTGGTTGACGACCCCGATGTGCGCGAGCCGATTAAATTCCTACGGGAACGCGAAATTGTGCATTATCAGCGCTTCGGCGAAGGCCTGCGGCTTGCAACCGATAAATTGAACGAAAAGAACTTCTACGCTTTTAACCCGAGTTTTGATAAACATTGTAATAAGAGAAAATAAAGTAAAAAGAGAGGTTGCAGAATTTGCAACCTCTCTTTGTTCAATTCTTTCCAATAGTAATTTTTATGGACTCCGGTGCAATAAATTTTTCAAAAACTGCATTCTGTATTACAACAAATCCACCGTTGCCGGATTGCAGATACTCATTTTCCATAAATATGGACATAGCGTATATTACTGTGGAAAGATGAGAACAATAGCCGGGCGTAATACAAGTACAAAACGCGGAGTGTATCTCTCCGTTTTCAAGCTGAAAAGTTACCGTTACATAATCTGTTGGTTCTTTTTCTGCTTTTACAACGGCAAAACCATTTTTTCCGTCAAAACTTAAATACTGTAAAACATCGTCATAGTATGCATCAATTCCGTTACGATACGCATATCTTGTATTTTGATTATCCATTTTGGAAAAGTTTTTTAATTCAAGTACAATACCTTTTCCATAAACAAACTCGTCTGGTTCGTTGTTATCCTGAGGCGGGTAAAACCAGGGCTCGATTTGCTCCGGCGTCAAAACTTTACAGTCATTACTGATAAGGTAACAACCAAACTTTGAAAAGTGCCGTTGACCTTGCCGGTTACTTTCTGTATTACACGCTTATAGTATTTTAAATTAACACAAAATTCCTCAGTATATTCGACAACGCGTCCAAGCATACCGGCGAGTTTTCCCTCAACATACACAAAATCCCCGATTTGTAAGCAAAAGCGGTCGTTATAGTACGGGTACTCTTTTCCGTTTTCAAAAAGAACAGTTACAACAGAGCGAACCGGTGTTTCCGCTTCGGTATTGGCAGTTGAAATCTCTTCTGCAAGTGCTTGCGATTCTTTATCTGTTTCCATTGAAAAACCTATCTTCATTTTCAGTTCCTCCTTGAAGTGATATAAGCATAGCATTTTGACGGTAAAAAGTAAATTTTGGCTTTTCAGCAATGTCCTTTTTTGTGGACACAGAACAGAAAAGAAAAGCAGACAGGTAATAATCCTGTCTGCTTTTAAAATTACAAGTATAATTTATTATTTCCCAAACACCATCATCAAATAGCCTGCGGCGACGGCAGAGCCGATAACGCCGGCAACATTGGGCCCCATGGCATGCATCAACAGGAAGTTCGAGGGGTTGTATTTTCTGCCCTCTACCTGCGAAACACGTGCCGCCATCGGCACAGCAGAAACGCCCGCAGAACCGATTAAGGGATTGATTTTGCCTTTGGTAATCACATTTAACAGCTTTGCGAACAGTACGCCGCCAACCGTAGAGAACATAAATGCCAAAAGCCCGATTACAATAACCGCAATCGTTTTGGGGTCTAAGAAGGTTTTGCCCTCCGCGGTTGCACCGACGGTGACGCCGAGCAAAATGGTAACAATATTGCAAAGCGCGTTTTGTGCGGTATCGCTCAAACGGTCGGTAACGCCGCTTTCTTTAAACAGGTTGCCGAGCATCAGCATACCCAAAAGGGGAGCAACCGACGGCAAAATCAAAACGCAAAGTACCGTAACCACAATCGGGAATATAATTTTTTCCGCTTTGCTGACGGTGCGCAACTGGCTCATTTTGATTTCGCGCTCTTTTTTAGTGGTCATTGCACGCATAATCGGCGGTTGAATTAACGGAATCAACGCCATATAGGAATATGCCGCAACGGCAATCGGCCCTAATAATTGCGGTGCTAATTGCGAAGTCAGCCAAATTGCCGTGGGGCCGTCCGCACCGCCGATGATGGCGATAGATGCCGCTTCTTGCGGGGTAAATCCTGCAAATCCGGGAATCTTGCCGCTGAGTATGGCAATTATAAAGGCAACATAAATACCGAGCTGTGCCGCCGCCCCGAGTAAAAGGCTTATCGGGTTGGCAAGCAGAGGACCAAAATCCGTCATCGCGCCGATGGCAAGGAAGATTAAGCAGGGGAATATGCTGGATTTTACGCCGGAATATATCAAGCGCAATACGCCCGTATCATACCAATGCGCGCCCGCAACCACTTCGCCCTCATACGAGGACAGCATCAGCGGGTCATACATAATGGCAGGATAAATATTGACGAGTAGCATGCCGAACGCAATCGGTAACAACAGCAACGGCTCGTATTTTTTGACAATGGCAAAATATAAGAGGAGAAAGGAAACCGCAATCATGACCCAATTTTGCCATTCCAGGGAAAGAAAGCCGGATTCCTGAAAAATTTCTACAAGTGCATTTACAACTGACATGTTTCTGCCTCCTTAACCGACGAAGGCGAGAACAGCGTCAGTTGCAACGGTACTGCCCTTGCTTGCCGCCACCTTGGTTACGGTGCCACTGACGGGTGCTACAATTTCATTTTCCATTTTCATTGCTTCCAACACAAACAGAACATCACCCTCCGAAACGGATTGCCCTTCCGAAACATTGACGCTTAAAATGGTACCGGGCATGGGGGCAACAACCGGTGTGCCTGTACCGGTAACGGCGGGTGCAGCCGCCGGGGCTGTGGGCGCTGCCGCGGGAGCAGGTGCGGCCGCAGGGGCGGGGGCAACAGGTGCCGCTGTGGGTGTTACATTGGTTACAATGGCTTCGCTTAATTCGTCAACCTCGACTTCATAATCTTTGCCGTTTAAACTCACTACATATTTCATTTTAATTACCCCTTACTTTTCAATAGCTTTAATGGATTTGAATTGCAGACGGTTCAGCGGTATGCCGCTTTCGTGGCTGACAATCGCCATAATAACTGCGGCAGTCTTTTCGTCTACATCGTATAAGTCCAACTGCCCGGCAGAGCAAGTCTCCGGCAGAGGTGTGCCCGTCTGTGCGGCAGTCGCTTTTGCGGGCGCGCTTTCCGTTTGTGCCGATTTCGGCGCAGGGCTTGCTTTCTTTTTGGTTTTGCTTTCCACGGCGCGAACCGCTTTTGAAAGCAGTAACACCAAAACGGCAAGCAACGCAAGAATCAGCAACACAACTACAAAGCCCGTGACAGATACATTCAGCGCTTCACCGATTGTAATGCCGTCTTCGTATTTCAGTTGTTGCAGAATATCCATATCCGTCTACTCCTTAATCAATTTTTTGAATGGCATAGGTGAAGGTGTTCTTCTTTTGTTCATCGCGTTTGTCAAAGAATGCCTCCGCCTGCGTCGGGAATGCAATATAGGAAAGCACATCTTCGTCGCTGTGCGCTTTCTCGCCGATTTCTGCTTTTGCTTTTTCAAAGCCGGGCTCTAAGGTGTCCGCAAAACGGCAAGTGATGGGCTGTTCATCGCCGAGCACCTTTTTCTGCAAATCCTTGTCGATTTCGCCGGGGGCTTTGCCGTATTCGCCGCGAATATATGCCTTAACTTCCTTGGAGATGTTTTTGTAGCGTTCACCTGCAAGCACATTTGCCGTAGCCTGTACACCGACCATTTGGCTCATCGGGGTGACCAACGGCGGGTAACCGAGGTCTTTACGCACTCTCGGAGTTTCCGCAAGCACTTCGGGGAACTTGTCCATTTTATTTTGCGCGGTCAACTGTGCCACAAGGTTTGAAAGCATCCCGCCGGGCACTTGATAATTGAGCGCGTCG
>JBJEPV010000176.1:0-6493 GCA_051881415.1 Candidatus Fimenecus sp. | reverse complement strand
TAAAGCTGGCGGTCCTCTGCATTTTCTTGTACGAACGCCTGAAAAAATTAGGAGGACTGAAAATGGACGCACTCAAAGTAATTACCGAAGGCATGATTAAAGAAGACCGCCCCCACATTAAGGTCGGCGATGTTGTTAAGGTACATGTCAAAATCCGTGAAGGTGAAAGAGAAAGAATTCAGGTGTTTGAAGGCACCATCATCGCTGTCAAAGGTAGCGGCGTTTCCGAAACCTTCACCGTTCGCCGCGTTTCTTACGGCGTCGGCATTGAGAGAGTATTCCCCGTGAATTCTCCCAATGTGGCAAAAGTTGAGCTTGTCCGTTCCGGTAAAGTCCGCAGAAGCAAACTGTACTATCTGCGTGACAGAGTCGGTAAAGCGGCAAAGGTCAAAGAGCAAATCTGAGTTTGCAAAGCGAAACAGAGCAACCAATACGGTTGCTCTGTTTTTTTGTGCTTAATAATCTATTTCATTATATCTCTTACCAAAAGTTACAAAAAACCTGCCAAAAATGACAATTCGGTACTTTCTTTTCCGTTTTTGTGTATATTGTAAGCAAGAAAAGTGAAAGGAGAAATAACCGTGAAAAAGTTTTTGTTCAACAGCATTTTTGCCGGATGGCTTTGGTCTTTTCTCAATTTTTTGTTTTTGATTTTGTGCGTAGCGACCGGGGACAAATACGGTGAAATGTTGTTTTGGTACAGCTCTTATGCAGAAGTAGATGGGAATATGTTTATAAAATACATTTGCATTTTTGCAATTCCCGCAGTTTTAGCCGCGGTCGGTTGCTTTTTCTTCGGATATAAGGTACTCCAACCGCTCGGTTCACACACATTGAATTTGTTTTCACTGTTCCCATTACACCTTCTCATGACCGGCGCGGTTTATTTGACTTCTTTAAGCATGTTCTCTATTGTTGGGTTCATCAACTGGCCGATAGCTTTTTTGAAAACAGCGTCCGAACTGTATGCGGTAATGCAAGGAACATATATGGATTTTGATGCGTCGCCGATACGCAGTTTTGCGGAATGGAATTATTATGATTTCGGCGTTAATTTCTTACTGACGCTGATACCGTATTTTCTGATGTTTTTCGGACTTTGTCTGCGCACGCACAAAGTGAAAAAAGACAACACACCCTCCGTGTAATACGGTGCGCAATGCAATTCATGCGAAACGCAATACTTTTTACAAGAAAACCCGTTTTGTAACAAATTTTTAAGAATTTGAATCTTGCACTTTTTGATATATAGTATATAATGAAATCAGGCGAAACAAAGGGTATTTTGTCAAAAGAGGGGTTTTATGAAAGCGGTAAAGCAAAACAGCATTTTAAAAGGTGTTTTAATAGGGTGTGCGGTTGTCATTGTAATGTTGTCTGTTGTGCTTGCGGTCACAGCGGTCAAAAACAAAAATTTGCGTGCGAGCGGTGACAGCGCCGCAGAAGCGTATGCCAGTCTTTCCGAAGAAAATGCAAGTATCAGCGAAGCGCGCGCAAAGGAAGCAGAATCCTATCAAAAGCAAATTGATGAACAAAATGCAATGTTTTCCAGCGAAAAAGACGCCTTAAACCAAACCATTGCGGATTTGAATAAACAAATTTCCATAAAGCGCGCCTCCCAAGCGGCGGAAAAAGCAACTGCACCCGCACCGTCACCCATCCCAGCCGAGCAACCGGGGAGTACGGATTTATCGGCAAAAACGATTTATCTGACCTTTGATGACGGCCCTTCCGCCCGAACGCCCGAGGTTTTGCAAATTTTAGCAGACAACGGCGTGAAGGCGACTTTTTTTGTCAAAAACGGCGGGAAGTATAATCATTATATGCAAGATATTGTTGCACAGGGGCATACCATTGCATTGCACACCTATTCGCATACTTATTCTGGAATTTACGCATCTGATGAAGCCTATCTCAACGATTTACGGCAAATCTCGGACTTGGTTTACAGCGAGACAGGTATTCGCACAAATATTATGCGCTTTCCCGGCGGCAGCAGTAATACAGTCAGCAAAAAATACAATCAAGGTATTATGACGCGTATGACGCAAAAAGTGACCGAAATGGGGTATTTGTATTACGATTGGAATTTAAGCTCCGGCGATGCCTCGGGCGGTAGTGTACCCACAAGCACCATCATCAACAACTGCCGAAAAGTACCGCGGAACAATACGGTGATTGTCTTAATGCACGATGCCGGCGATAAACGAACCACGGTGGAAGCACTGCCCGAAGTGATTGCGTATTATAAAGCGGCAGGGTGTAGCTTTGCGGCAATTGATGCAAATACACCGCCCATCCACCAAAAAGTGGCAAATTAAGCGCGTATGCCCCGCTTTTTTGTGTATATTCAATATACAAAATATATTTCTCTTGTCATTTTGCACAAAGTTCACCGAGTGAAAAACAACCGACTTTGGAATACCCACCGAAATCTTGCAAAAACCCCCATATATCGCGTTTTAACCGTTGACGAGGACAAGTTTTGTGGTATAATATGTTACTGTAAACACAGGAAATTACTGATAGTATGATATATGGGGAGAATGACTATGTACGTTAAAGAAGTTCTTGTTCAGAATCAAGTTGGTTTACATGCTCGTCCGGCGACTTTCTTCATTCAGAAGGCCAATGAGTTCAAATCCTCCATTTGGGTGGAAAAGGACGAAAGAAGAGTCAACGCGAAGAGCCTTTTAGGTGTTCTTTCTTTGGGTATTATGGGCGACACCAAAATTCGCATTATCGCAGGCGGCCCCGATGAAGAACAGGCTGTGGACGAACTTGTGAAGCTCGTGGAGTCGGGCTTCGCTGAATAATCCCGTTTTTATAGTATGATTTTGACAGACACGCTGTTACTACGGTTTCGGTGTGTCTGCTTTTGTATCTGCGGCTTCGGGAGGTGACAGTATGTCGGAAAAACGCGCAGAGCTTCGCAAAAAGGCAATGTCCTTGCCGCTTTTGCCCGGCGTGTATATTATGAAAAATGCCGAAAATGAAATTATTTATATCGGCAAAGCCAAAGCGCTAAAAAACCGTGTCAGCCAATATTTCGGTTCGCAAAACGGGCATACTGTCAAGGTGCGCAAAATGGTGGAAATGTAGACCGGTTCGACTACATTGTCACCGACAGTGAGTTTGAAGCCTTAGTCCTTGAATGCAGTTTGATTAAACAGCATATGCCGAAATACAACATTCTGCTGAAAGACGACAAAGGGTACAGTTATATTCGGATTGCGGGTGACCGTTTCAAAACCATTACCGCCGTACTGCAAAAGAATGCGGACAACGCCGAATATATCGGACCGTATACAAGCTCCTATGCCGTGAAACAAAGCGTGGACGCCGCCAACAAGATTTTTATGCTACCGCAATGCGGCAAGGTGTTTGACGGCAAAAAAACCAATGCGCGCCCGTGCCTAAACTACTATATCGGTCAATGCTGCGGGGTTTGCACGGGCAAAGTGCCGCAGTATGAATACAGCGAGGCGGTTTCGCAGGCAATTCGCTTTTTAAAGGGCGACACCAAGGCGATTTTACAGCAGTTGGAGGAAGAAATGCTTGCCGCCGCCGAAAAAACCGATTTTGAGCGCGCGGCAAAGCTCAGAGACCGTATCCGTTCTATCGAGCGTATGCAGGACAAGCAAAAGGTTGTCTTTAAATCCGTTGAAGAGCAGGATGTTTTTTCGCTTGCCGAGTCGGAAAATACGGTCTGTTTGGCGGTTTTGCGCTTTGCGGACGGCAGGTTGTTTGACAGTGAACACTTTTTCTTTGAGAAAAACGATACCCCCGAGGCCATGCTCTCGCAAGCCATTCCGACCTATTATTCAATGCGGAACAATATTCCGAAGCGTGTGACGGTGGACGGAGAAATAGAGGATGCGGACGATATTGCGCGCTGGCTTTCCGAAAAGAAAGGGAAAAAGGTTGTTCTGTTTTGCCCGAAACGCGGTGAGCAGTTAGAGGTTGTGCATATGTGCCGTGAAAACGCACAGGAAAAACTCGCCTTAAAAGTCGGTTTAAGCGGTAAAACCGTGGCGGTGCTGGAAGAATTGCGCAATTTGTTGGGCCTTTCCAAAACGCCGTCCTATATCGAGTCTTACGATATTTCCCACACCGCGGGGCAGGACAGTGTAGCGGGTATGGTCGTTTTCAAAGACGGTAAACCCTATAAGCAGGCGTACAAGCGTTTTACCATAAAATCATTTGAAGGCAATGACGATTACCGTTCCATGGCAGAGGTGCTGACACGCCGTTTCACAGAATACAACGCCCAAAAAGAAACGGGCGAGGGATTTGGGAAATTACCCGATTTAATCCTGTTAGACGGTGGCATCGGGCAGGTGAATGCCGTACAACCCGTATTGGAAACATTCGGATTGCAAGTTCCGCTGTTCGGTATGGTAAAAGACAACCGACACCGCACGCGCGCCATTGCGCAAAACGGCGGGGAGATTGAAATTCGTTCCAATCGCCGTGTGTTTACGCTGATTTCCGAAATTCAAGAGGAAGTGCACCGCTTCTCCGTCACCTATCACAGAAGCAAGCACGCCAAACGGAATTTAACGATGTCCCTGACAGAAATTGACGGCGTCGGGAACACAACCGCGAAGGCGTTGTTAAAGCAATTTAAAACCGTCTCCGCTATCAAAGCGGCAAGCGTCCGCGAGCTTTGCGCGGCGGAGGGTGTCGGTCAAAAAACAGCAGAAAAAATTTATGCGTATTATCATAAAGAGGATGAAAAAGAATGAAAAAGGCTATTGTGTTTGATTTGGACGGTACACTTTTAAACACCTTGGAGGATTTGACGGACAGCACCAATTATGCCTTGCGTTCGTGCTGCTTTCCGGAACGCACCTTAGACGAGGTGCGCCGCTTTGTCGGCAACGGGATTCGCAAACTCATTGAACGCGCCGTGCCGGAGAATACCCCAAAAGAGAAGACGGATGAATGTTTTACCGCCTTTTGCGAACACTACAAGCAAAATATGGAAAATAAAACGGCGGAATATGACGGTGTTTCCGATATGCTGGCGACATTGTATTCGGCGGGCTACCAAATGGCTATCGTTACAAACAAAGCGGATTTTGCCGCACAGGCGCTTTGCAAAAAGCTGTTTGGGAACTATGTCAAAACCGTGGTCGGCAGCGTAGACGGCCGTCCCAACAAGCCCGCGCCCGATGGGGTGTATTACGCACTTAAAAAAATGGGCGTTTCCAAAGAAGAAGCGGTTTTTGTCGGCGACAGTGAAGTGGATATTCAAACCGCAAACAATGCCGCAATCGACGCGGTCGGTGTGCTTTGGGGCTTCCGCGATATTGCGGATTTAGAGGCTGTCGGTGTCAAAACGACCGTAAAAACGATAAAAGAGCTTGAAAATTTACTCTTAAACTTAAAAAATGATGATTTTTGTTGACTTTTGTGCTAAAATAGTAAAGAATATGTATTGAATGGTTTCGGAGTGTGATTTATGCGCGTCATTACCGGCTCTGCACGCGGCAGAAAATTAAAAACCCTCGAGGGCGGCGATATTGTGCGTCCGACCACTGACAAAGTCAAAGAAGCGATGTTCAGCATCGTGCATTTTGAATTGGAAAACGCCGTGGTGCTCGATGCCTTTGCGGGCAGTGGGCAGTTAGGGATTGAGGCGCTCAGCCGCGGTGCACAAAAGGCTTATTTTTTAGATGAAAGCAAAAAAGCCGCCGAAGTGGTCAAAGCGAATTTAATGACGACGGGTTTGTTTGAACGCGCGGTCGTACTCAATGCGGACGCATTCTCCTTTGTCGGTGCGGCGAGAGAAAAGTTTGACATCGTGTTTTTAGATCCGCCTTATAACAAAGGGATTACGCAAAAGCTTTTGCCGATGCTCGACGCTTGTTGCAAGGAGAACGCATTGGTGGTCTGTGAAACCGATTATACGGAGGAATTGCCTGAAACGGCGGGCGCGCTTTGCCGTTTGCGGGAATACAAGTATTCCAAGACCAAATTGACAACATACCGAAAGCAAGAGGAAACTGTATGAAAACCGTAATTTGCCCCGGTAGTTTTGACCCGGTCACGGTAGGGCATCTCGATATTATTCGTCGCTCTGCTTTGATGTTTGACAAGGTTATCGTTTTGGTAATGACCAACTACCATAAAAAGAATACCTATGCGTTTTCCGCCGAAGAGCGTGTGGCGCTTTTAAAACGGTGCCTTTCTGCTATGCCGAATGTGGAAGTCGATGCCTATGACGGGCTGTTGGCGGATTATGCGCGGCAAAAAGGCGCGGTTGCCGTTGTGAAAGGCTTACGCGCGGTTTCCGATTTTGAATATGAGTTTCAGCAGGCGCTGACAAACCGTGAACTCAATAATGAATTGGAAACGGTGTTTGTGACCGCAATGGCGGAAAATATGTTTTTAAGTTCCAGCGTTGTCAAGCAGGTTTGCGAATTGGGCGGGGACATCAGCAATTTTGTGCCCGAGGAGATTCGTGACGATATAATCAAAAGAATCA
>JBJEPV010000175.1:0-6546 GCA_051881415.1 Candidatus Fimenecus sp. | reverse complement strand
ATACCGTCGGCTTGTGGCAACGCACGGTCTTTTTTTCGGTATTTGCCGTTGCTTTACCGGCGATTGTGCTGTTTGCGGCACGCAAAAAGAGGGGAGGCAACCAAAATGCGCAAGTTGTGTAAAATCCTTTTGCCGATTTTGTTGATTTGTATCTTGTTTTCGGGTTGTGATTTCTCCTCGGAGGAACTGAAAAACCGTTTGATTGTGCAGGCCATCGGGATTGACCGTAACGAGGACGGCGGCGTGCGCGTGACCTTGCAAACGCTCAACACGGAAATGACCGGCAATCCCAACAGCGGCGCAAACCCCGGGGACATCGTCAATTCTTTATCTGTTGAGGGCACAACGATTGCCGAAGCCATTTCCAATGCTGCAAAAACGGTTGGGAAAATGCCGTTGCTTTCGCAAAACCGCCTGCTTGTGTTCGGCAGAAGTACCGCCGAAAACGGCTTACATGGGTATCTTGACTATTTTGTGCGCAATGTGCAAAACCGTGCAACGGTGTTGGTGGCGATTTCCGATACCACAGCGGAGGAACTCGTCAGCGCCAAAATGGGCGAAAGTGTGTTGGCGGCAGACAGCATTGAAGATATATTACAGGCGGAACGGTTTAATTCCAATATTCTCAGTCGCGAACTATATAACCTAATCAACAAATTGGACTCCGACACGGCGGATGCGGTTTTGCCGATATTGCGCGTCAGCGGCGAAAAGGAGGAAAGCAAAATCCAAATGCTGTCCGTCGGTGTGTTTGAGAAGGACTGCCTGCGGTATGAACTGAAAGACGAGGAGATTACGGCATTGCTGTTGCTCAGCGACGAGGCGCAAAGCGGTGTGTTTACCGTGCAAAATGCGGCCTTCGCGTCCGAAACCGTCCTGCGCATCAAACAATGCCGTACCCGCATAAAGCCCACCGTAGAAAACGGCAAAATTTCTTTCCGCGCACAGGTGAATTTGCATTTGGATGTGATTGAAAACAAAACGGATACGCCCTTTTCGGTCGATGAAGCTTATATCACCGAAACGCAAAAACAAGCGGAAATCTATATTACGGATTTGCTCAATCAAACCCTTTTCGAGTGCTTTTACAAAAAGCAGTCCGACCCGTTTTGCTTCGGAATGCGGTTTTTGCGGTTGCATCCGTGTTATTACAAGGCGAATATTGCAGATTGGAAAGCGGTTTTGCCGTCCGTGCAATATCAAGTGGAAACCAAAGCGGAAATCAGCCGCGTCGGCAACGGTGTTGAAAACTTGTAATTTTAAATGTTTTGCGCTAAAATAAAATCGGTGATACGATGAATACCTTTGAGAAAATCTATGAAATTGTCCGACAAATCCCAAAGGGAAGTGTTGCAACCTACGGGGATATAGCATTCTTGGCAGGCAATCCGCGCCTTGCGCGTGTGGTCGGCTATGCCCTGCACCGAAATCCCGACCCCGAAACCATCAAATGTCACCGCGTGGTGAACCGCGAGGGGAGGGTGTCAAGCGCATTTGTGTTCGGTGGGGAAAATGAGCAGATTTTACGCTTGCGGCAAGAGGGCGTGGAAGTCAGCGACGACGGTGTTGTGGATTTGCAAAAATATCGGTGGAATTTTGACCGCAATTAGTATTACTATAAAAAACGAAAACCGCGAGCAGAAAATCTGTTCGCGGTTTTTTATGAACTGTGTATCGGTATGAAACGGTGGGGCGTTGATGCCCCGCCGTGTACGGAACGGTCTTGACCGTTCCGTAAAATAAAACTTTATGCGTAGGGCGGGGGCTTGCTCCCGCCGTAAATTTAGTTGCACTTTTTAGAACGATTGTTCCCTTAGTTTTCGTTGGTTAGTCCAAGTAACCACTCGACTGAAACTTTAAGTGTTTTCGCAAAAAACGGTAATTCATAATCGGGAATAAACCGTGTGCCGATTTCTATTCGACTAATGCTATCTCGCTCGATTGTGATACCGCATACTTGCATTTGTGCGGCTAAATCTGCCTGTGATAAATTGCATTTTTGACGGGTTCGGATTATTACCGTTACCCTAGTGTTGTTCCGTAAAAACACCAAATTTAAACGGGCGACAAGTGAATCATCCCTGCGCACGCACCGAAATTTTGCGTAGTGGCGGGCTTCCACGCCCGCCTTACGATTGTGTAAAAGATATATTTTTATATTCTGACCTTTAACACAAAAAACGAGAATATTTGTGATAGAATGATATAAAAAATAAGGAGATAACGGAATGTCTGTGTTAAAGGATTTCTACTATGGTAATATTTGCCCGATAGACCGCAGTTACGCTTGCAGTGCAGAAAAAAAGGCATATACAAATTTGCTGAATCAACAAGAGAGAATCCGTACGCAACTGTGTTCGTATCTAGATAATAAACAGTTGCAAGATTTTCAAACATATTGCTCGTTGCAAACAGAACTTAATTTGGCAGAACAGGAAGATTTATTTCTATATGCATTTCGATTGGGCGCTCGGTGGGAACGGGAATTGTTTTCGGAAAGAAAGGACGGCTTAACAGAAGAAAAGTTTTAAGACAACCCCCGTTATTCAACGGGGGTGTGTTGATATCTGTTTGTCGGTATTACATCTCCGACAGCGCTTTTCCGTCCTGTAAATCAAACCGGAAAAACTTCTTTTCGCCGTTTTCGGTATAGGTAATTTCCACGGTGTCGCGCTGTTCTGCGGAAAATTCCGCGCGCAAAATCGCAATATCGTCTTTTTGGAATGTCTTTAACAATGCGTTCATCTGTAATTGGTTGTAATCGTCAACATTATCGGAAGTAAACAGCACACTGCCGAACAACTTATTGACGGTTGCAATAATTTTGCGTTGTTCAAAATTGCAATGCATATTGTTTTCCCGCAGTAAAAAGACATCGGGGTCGTTGCGGAACGCTCTGCCGTCTAACTGACGGCGGAAGACGGAATTCCCAAGCGCGTGAATGGTGGAAACATCTTCGCGGTGACTTTTCATTGCTCTGTGCCATGAAAGCCCCATATCCGCGCCGATGCGGCAGTAATCCACTTTACCGAAGGCAGGCATCATCGGTACACCGCAACCGAGAATTTGCTTTTCGCCGACGCACTCGCGTAAAAAGTCCATTGCTTCGCACATTAACTGCCCGCGGGTTTTGCCGTGGTTCGGGATAATCGCCGCAGCATAGAGGAAATCGAGCTTAACAAGGTCATAGCCCCAATCGTTTAACACAATGTCAAAGAAATGGCGGATATGCTCGCGCACTTCGGGAATTTCAATATCCAGCGCGTAAAATCCACCCCAATTCAACCCGCAACGCACCGGTTTACCGCTTTTGTGGCGAATAATCCAATCGGGATGCGCCTTTGCGACCTCTGACACATATTGCGCGGCAAACGGCGCGAGCCATAGCCCTGCCTGCATGCCTTTTTTATGGATTTTATCGGCAATCACTTTCATCCCGCATGGAAATTTTTTCACATCGACCGACAGCCAATCGCCGACATTGGTTTGATACCCGTCATCAATTTGGAAAATGTCAATTTCCGCGTCGACCTTCGAGAGCGCGTCCAAATCATTATTCACAATGGTTTCATTGATGTTGGGGTAATAGTTGTACCAAGTTGTGTAACCGTTTTTGACGGGCGCGGTCGCTTTCGGAATACCCAGCAGTTTAAACCATTTGTCAAACACAGCGTCCTCTGTGCCGTTCAAATGCACGAAATTCAGCACTTCATAATCGCCTGTAAATGTAACGCCCTCTAAATCCTTTTCTACCGTGACGGTGTTGTCGGGGCAGTTAAACCGGAAAATCGTATAGCCCGTGCGCTCGTTTAGTGAAGCAAACAGGTCATAGGTTTCCGCCCGCCGCACATAGCCGTAAGAAAATCCGTGAAAAAATCCTAAGCGTTTATCGTATTCCACAAAGGTGTAGTCACCTGCCGCACACATCGAGGTTGCCATCACATACGGTTTGACATACGGCGCAAGGCACGGCGGCTTGTCGTCAATAAAGTACTCGCGGCAGTCTGTCCAGGACTGATACCCGTTTAAAAACACACGGTCATTCTGTGAAAATGTATAGGGCACGGTTACCGCAAGGCGCTGAACAGTCAGCGGCATAGCGGCATGCAGATTTAAAACGAGATGGTCGCAAAATGCCTTGTATTCGATTTTAAAATGCTCGGTTTCAAACAAATTGGTCGAATACACGGTTTTGCCGACCTTGTATTCCAACTGCAATTTAAATTTTTCCATAATTTCCTCCAAGATTTCTCCGAAATGGATAGTAAAAACAGTATAGCATAAAAAAACGGAATTGCATACCAAATTTATTTCTGTTTTTTTGTTGATTTTGATGTGCTTTTGCAGTAAAATAAGTGCAAATTTAAGTGAGGTGTTCAAATGCTTTATACCGAACGATATAACGAGTGGCTTTTGTTTGACGATGAAACCAAGCAGGAGCTTTTAAAAATCACCGATGAAAAAGAACTCGAAGACCGTTTTTATAAGGATTTACAATTTGGAACGGGCGGTTTGCGCGGCATTATGGGCGCAGGGCCGAACCGTATGAATACATATACCGTCGGCAAAGCGACTTTGGGGCTTGCCAAATATCTGGCGGCGGAATTTGAAGGCGAAAAGCGCGTTGTGATTGCGTATGATTCGCGCCGTAACTCTGCTGCGTTTGCAAAAAGCGCGGCACAGGTGTTGGCGGCAAAAGGGATTACCGTGTATCTATTCCAACAGATTATGCCCACACCCGTTTTGTCCTTTGCCGTGAAGCACTTGCAATGCACAGCGGGTATTGTCATTACCGCCAGCCACAATCCGAAGGAATACAACGGCTATAAAGTGTATGACCGAAACGGCTGTCAACTTGTGCCCGAATACGCCGACAAAGTCATTGCCTATGTGAACGAGATTACGGATTTGCGCGCCGTGCCGCGCCTTGATTATGAAGTTGCGTGTGCCAGCGGATTGATAAAGTTCGTCGGTGACGAGGTGCTTGACGCCTTTTTGGCGGCGGTAAAACAGCAGACGTTGTATACCGAAACCAACGGTTTAAAAGTGGTGTATACGCCTTTGCACGGGACGGGCAACATCCCTGTGCGCCGTATTCTTGCGGGTTACAATGTATCTGTTGTTGCGGAACAGGAATTGCCCGACGGCGATTTCTCCACCGTTCGTTCGCCCAACCCCGAGGAAAAAGACGCCTTAACGCTCGGTATTGCACAAGCGGAGCGTGAAAACGCGGATTTGGTGCTCGGCACAGACCCCGACTGTGACCGCGTCGGCATTGCCGTTCGCCACAACGGCGCGTATGTTTTGATGACGGGCAATCAGGTCGGCGCCTTGCTTGCAGATTTCGTTCTGCGCTTCAAAAAAGATACTTTAACGGAAAAATCCACCCTCGTTAAAACCATTGTAACCAACGATTTGGGCGCGAATATCGCGCGGCATTACGGCTTGCAGGTGGTCGAAACGCTGACAGGCTTTAAATATATCGGCGACCGCATCAACCGCTATGCACAAAGCGGAACGAACGAATTTGTGATGGGCTATGAAGAAAGCTACGGGTATTTGGTCGGCACGCACGCACGCGACAAAGACGCCGTTGTTGCCTCCATGCTGATCTGCGAAGCGGCGGCGTACCACAAGCAGAACGGAAAAACCTTGGTGGACGCCTTGCACGACTTGTACGCACAGTACGGTTTTTATTTGGACGCATTGGATTCGTTTACGCTCAAAGGCAAAGACGGCGCCGAGAGAATCCGTGCGATTATGTCCGCGTTCCGCACAGCGGGCGAAACCGCCTTTGACGGTGTGGAGCGCGTGATAGATTATTCGCTGGGTATTGATGATTTGCCGAAAGAAAATGTATTAAAATTCATTTTTGAAAACGGCGGTTGGCTGGCGGTGCGCCCGTCGGGAACAGAGCCGAAACTGAAAATTTATTATTCCGTCTGCGGCGAAAACGAAGAAACAGCAACCGAGACTTTGCAATCCCTGCGTAGTTATATACACGATACGATAGGAGAATAAACCGATGGAAGAGTACATTGCATCTGTCATTCGGCCGAAAATTCAGGGCGACGGCGGCGAAGTGCGCTTTGCAGAACTTCGTGACGATACGCTGACGCTTGTGTTTCAGGGCGAATGTTCCAAATGCTTAATATTAGACCGCTGTGTGCATTGGATTGAACAGGAAATCAAAAAGGATTTGGGAAAACAGATTACGGTAAAAGCCGTGCGCAAAAAACCGTTCTTTTGGGATACATAAGGAGTTTAAAGTATGGCACATATTAAAGTTACCCGCCGCAGTATGCGTCCCGAAGAATGGACGGCGTTGCGTTTCGGCTGGCTCAAACGGCATATTTATGCAAAAAAATATGAAATCAAAACTCTGCAAATCCGCGACGCGCGGCAGGTTTCCGAAATGGAATATGAATACTATTCCGACGATTACCGCCCACTCAGAAAGGGAGATATGTATTTCACCCCCGACGGGACGGCGTTTATCCGCGGGGATATTGTGATTCCCGATGATTTTTGCGGGGAGGAACTGTG
>JBJEPV010000174.1:0-6552 GCA_051881415.1 Candidatus Fimenecus sp. | reverse complement strand
GGTGGTACTCTTTTTATATTTGATTGTGTATCATGTCGGCTCGAACCTCAAAAACATATCGCTTATCTATTTCTGCAACTATGTACTCGGTACATATAATGACGGCATTACGCAAACGATGATTTCCGTGATCGGCGGTATTCCCATGGGTATCGGCATGTTTGCGGTTTGGCCGCTTGCCAAAAAGTTCGGAAAACGCAATCTCACCATGGCGGGCTTTGCGCTGTATGCGTTAGGCGGCATTATCTGTCTTATCAATCCGCACAGTATGGTCGTGGTGTTAATCGGGCAATTTGTCAAAAATATCGGCGGTCTTCCCTGCGCATATGTGTTTATGGCGTTGTTTGCCGATGTGCTTGACCATATCGAATGGAAATGCGGGTTCAGAGTGGACGGTTTATCTACTTCCATATTAACCATCATTTTGACGGTTGCGGGCGGTGTTGCTAACGGCCTTTTAAACCTGATGCTTTCCAAAACAGGCTATATTCCGCCCGAATTTATAAACGGCGAAACCGTCGCCTCCGTACAAAATGCCGCAACACAAAATGTGATTACGTTCGGCTTTTTAGGGTTTGAAGCAATTACGGCATTTATAATGATTGGCTTACTTGCTTTCCTCGGTGTTGAGAAAAATCTTACCAAAGAACAAGCGGAAATCAAGGCAAGAAAAGGTCTTTCGGACGAGGAGGCAAAAAAATGAAGGCTATCAACTTAAAAACAGAATACTTAAAGAACCCGATCGGGATTGACATTGCAAAGCCCCGCCTTTTTTGGAATTGTGAAGGCGGTGTTGTGCAAACCGCTTACCGTATTTTAGCAACCGATGACAGCGGCAATGTACTTTGGGATTCCGGCAAGGTGCAAAGTGCACAAATGACGCATGTCCCGTGGGGCGGTGAAGCACTCAAATCCCGTGCGTGTGTGCAGTGGCGCGTCAAACTGTGGGACGAAACCGATGCAGAGGGCGACTGGTCGGAAACAGCAACCTTTGAAATCGGGCTGTTACACGATACGGATTGGTGGGCCGAGTGGATTACAGGCGACTATACCCCCGACAGTTCTGTTGCCGATAAAAAGAAAAAAATCGGTAAATCCTTTTTGTTGCTGGGGATTGACTTTCTTTTTGAAAGCAACAAGCCCGAAAATGTAGAAAGATACCCCGTTGATTGCTTTTTACATACTTTCCAAGCAAACAAAACGGTCAAAAAAGCACGGCTGTATATCACCGCCTGCGGAATTTACGAAGCGCGTTTGAACGGGGAAAAAATCGGCGATTTCTGCCTTGCCCCCGGCATCACCGACTACACAAAACGCATACAATACCAAACCTACGATGTGACTGCACAGATCAAAAAAGGCGAAAACGCCTTGACCGTGGACCTTGCTGACGGTTGGTATCGCGGTTCGGTCGGTGCATGGGGTTTAAAGCAGGAATACGGCTTTGAAACCAAATGTATTGCGCAGTTGGAAATCACCTATGACGACGGCGCGACGGTGCGCGAGAGTACAAACGGCAAATGGCGTTGGAGCAATGACGGCCCCGTTCGCTTTGCCGACAACAAGGATGGCGAAATTGTAAACGCCAACCAACAGCCGACTTATAAAGGTACGGCAAAGGTGACTTCCTGCAATGTGATTCCGACATCGTCCAACAATGTGCCGATGGTGGAAAAAGAGCGATTCAAACCCGAAATCATCAAAACCCCAAGCGGTAAAACCGTTTTCGATTTCAAGCAGAATTTTGCAGGATATATTGAATTCACCCTTACCGCGAAGCAAAATCAAAAGGTATTTCTGCGATTTGGCGAATTGCTCGATGAAAACGGCGAGTTTACCCAAAAGAATATCCAATGCCACAACAAGCATATCACAACGCCGTTACAGCAGATTGATTACACCTGCAAGGAAGGTGAAAACCGCTATAAAACAAGATTTGCAATCTTCGGTTTTCGGTATGTTTTGGTGGAAACCGATGTGCCCTTTACGGCAGACGATTTCACGGGGATTTCCGTGTATTCCGATATGGAGCAGACGGGATTTTTTGAAAGCTCGAATGTGCTTTTGAATAAATTGGTCGACGCGACCGTTTGGTCAACAAAGTCAAACAGTGCGGATTTACCCACCGATTGTCCAACCCGTGAACGCCACGGCTGGACGGGTGACGCGCAAATCTTTTTCCCCACCGCCGCGTATCTGTTCGATTACGCAACCTTCTCGGAAAAATTCTTAACCGATATGTACGATTGGCAACGAAAAAACGGCAAGTTGCCGCAAATAGCCCCGCCCGGCGGAATAGATTTCTTTATGAGTATGATGAACGGAAGCGTCGGTTGGTCGGATGCGGGTATTATCATTCCCTATTATTTCTGGAAACAGTACGGCGATAGGGATATTCTCGAAAAATACTATGACCGTATGAAAAAATATGCCGAATTTATGATTCGCCGTTGCGGTAAAAACGCACCGCTTTCAAAACCGCACAAAGTCAAGGGGAAAGACCGCAAATATGTGGTCAACAGCGGGCAAAGTTACGGCGAATGGGCAGAGCCTGCCGATGTGTTTCCGAATGTCTGGACGAACACCGTGTTGCCGCATCCGGAGGTTTCCACGGCGTATACGAGCTATGTTTTAGGCTTGATGCGCGAAATTGCCGCAGAATTAAATCACCCCGAAGAGGCAAAGCGTTTCGGTGCCATCAGCGAAAACTGCAAAAAGGCATATCAGGCGCTTGTGGAAACAGAGGATTATAAATTGGATACCGACCGTCAGGCACAGCTTGTCCGCCCGCTTGCGTTTGACTTATTAAACGAAAAACAGACGGCATATGCCCAAAAACGCTTGATACAAGCGCTCGAAAATTACGGGTGGCGGCTTGGTACGGGATTCTTGTCCACACCGCTGATTTTAGATGTGCTTGCAGAATACGATTTGGATGCCGCATACCGTTTGTTAGAAAACGAAGAAATGCCCGGTTGGCTGTTTATGCCGAAAAACGGAGCCACCACGATTTGGGAATCTTGGGAGGGGACAAAGGCGCAGGGCGGTATTGCTTCTTTGAACCACTATTCCAAAGGCGCTGTTTGTGCGTGGCTCTTTAATACCATGTGCGGCATAAAGGTTAACGGCGAAAACCGTTTTAGCATTGCGCCGAAGCCCGGCGGGCACTTTACCTTTGCTCGCGCAGAATACAAAAGCGTTTTCGGCACGGTAAAATCGGGCTGGGAACAAAAGGACGGTAAAACCGTTTATTCGGCGGAAATTCCCGCCAACTGTACGGCGGAAATTACACTCCCCGGTAAAGCAAAACAAACCGTTGCGGCGGGGAAATATACTTTTTCCGAAGCATAATGCGAAATAAGAAAGGTGAGAACAATGAAAAGAAAATTAACAGCTATCCTTTTAGCCCTTGCGACCATCACGATGCTTTTGACTTCCTGTGGAAGTAAAAATGCAGGTGAAGAATCCACAACACCGTCAACCACAGAGGAAACCGTTGCGCAAACCACCGAAGCGGAACAAACCACCGCCGCGGCACCCGAAGCGACGAAAGCGGCCGCGACGCAAGCCGAAAAACAACCTGTCGCGCCGAAAACAACAGCGGAAATCGTTTCTTACTATAACGATTCCGTCAACCGCGTCAAAAAAGAGGCAACTTCACTGACCCGCAACTACAAAAAACTGAAAAGCCTGCCCGAATATTTGGAATTGCCCTCGGCGATTGAGTCCATCGGCAAGGCGGCTATTGAGCAGTTTGTAAAGGGGTCGGACACCCCGGAAACCTGGACGAGCAAAGAGGATATCAAAACGGTATTCCCTGTCGGCGGTACAGATTATTCCTCGCATTTGACGGCGGATATGGTACAAAGCGCAACCTGTACCGACAAAGGCGGTACCTATCAAATCGAATTGAAACTGTATGACGATGCGAAAACGAGCCCCGCAAAAGGGGAGGGGTATGCGGGCGTGTTCAATACCGTAACTGCCTCCACATTCAGCGACATCAATATTCCTACCGTCACCTTTAAATCGGTAAAGGTGAACGGTATTGGCGGCTCGATTTCTTGCACGGTGGATAAGGCAACGGGCAGAGTGACGGCAATCACCTTCCGCAATACCGATATTTTGGATATGGATGTCAAGGTTGCGTTCAGCGATACACATGCAAAATTTGCCCTCTCTGCGGAGGAAAACTATACAATCAAGTATTAAGGTGCGTGAATTTCTTTGAAAAACTACTATTTGGCTGTGGATATCGGCGCTTCAAGCGGTCGGCATATATTGGGTTGTGTACAAAACGGTAAAATCATTACCGAGGAAATCTACCGCTTTAAAAACGGCGTAAAACAGGAAAACGGCACACTTGTGTGGGATACAGATTACCTGACGCGTGAAGTCATTGCAGGCATTGCAAAATGTAAAGAAATCGGTAAATTGCCCAAAACCGTTGCGATAGACACGTGGGGCGTGGACTATGTTTTGCTGGACGAAAACGGCAAAGAACTTCTCCCCGCCGTGTCTTACCGTGACAGCAGGACAAACGATGTGATTTCAGAGGTGTCAAGCCTGATAACACCGAAAGAACTGTATCAAAAAACAGGGATTCAAAAGCAGAATTTCAATACAATTTATCAGCTGTTCTGCGATAAAAAAGCAGGAAAACTCGAAAAGGCAAAGCACTTTTTGATGATGCCCGACTATCTTTCCTACAAATTGACGGGCGTTATGAAAAATGAATACACCAACGCCACAACCACCAATCTTGTAAACGCCGAAACGAGAACATGGGATTTTGAAATTCTTGCAAAATTGGGCTTTTCGAAAGAGATTTTCTGCGAACTTTCAGCGCCGCAAATGGTTATCGGCAACTTTACAGATGAAATCGCGCAAAAAGTCGGGTTTCAAGCACAGGTGATTTACTGCCCGTCGCACGATACCGCAAGCGCGGTTGCCGCTTGCCCCGGCGGTGAAAACACGGTGTATATTTCCTCGGGTACATGGAGTTTAATGGGCGTTGAAAACGATTCCCCGAATTGCAGCGAAGAAAGCCGCCTGCACAATTTCACCAACGAGGGCGGGTACGGGGGCAAATATCGGTATTTAAAAAATATTATGGGGCTTTGGATGATGCAAAGCGTCAAAAAAGAGTTGCTTGAAAACTGCGGTGAGGATTGGAGTTTTGACGATTTGTGCCGTATGGCAAAACTTGACTCCATTGAATCGGTAGTTGACTGTAACAATACACGGTTTTTGTCGCCCCCAAATATGATGGCGGAAATTCAAAACCATTGCGCACAGAATAATCAGCAGGTGCCCAAAACCGCCCCGCAGTTTGCAAGTGTAATCTACCGTTCGCTTGCATTTTGCTATGCAAAAACCAAGGCGGAAATTGAAGAAATCACAGGCAAACAGTTTAAAAGCGTCCATATTGTCGGCGGCGGGGCAAAGGACGGCTACCTCAATGACTTGACCGCAAAAGCGTGCGGCTGTACCGTGTATGCAGGGCCAACCGAAGCAACGGCAATCGGCAATTTGCTGTCGCAAATGCGCGCAGACGGCGTTTTCCCCAATATCAAATCGGCACGCGCGTGCGTGTTTCAGTCCTTCGGCTGTCAAGAATACAAGGCAAGGTGATAGAAATGAGCAGATACAAAGAAGCAAAACAAATTTATGCGAATTTCGGCGTGGATACCGATAAAGCGATGGAAACGCTGAAAGAGATACCTATATCCGTACATTGTTGGCAGGGCGATGATGTCACGGGCTTCGACAGCCGCGAAAGCCTTTCGGGCGGGATTCAGACTACGGGCAATTACCCGGGCAAGGCGCGCACACCCGAAGAACTGATGGCGGATATGGACAAGGCAATGTCCTTAATGCCCGGCAAAAAGAAATTAAATCTCCACGCAAGCTATGCAATTTTTGACGGTGAAGCAGTTGGCAGAGATCAGTTAGAGCCCAAGCATTTTGAAAAGTGGGTACGCTTTGCAAAAGAGAGAAATATGGGGTTGGATTTCAACCCAACTTTCTTCTCGCACCCCATGGTGAAGGATAATTTAACCCTTTCTTCGCCTGACGAGACAGTACGCACCTATTGGGTCAATCACGGCAAAGCCTGCTTAAAAATTGCGGAATACTTTGCAACCGAAACAGGCGTGCCCTGCGTGATGAATATCTGGATTCCCGACGGCTACAAGGATATTCCGGCTGACAGATTATCCCCGCGTGCAAGATTTAAAAAATCCCTTGACGAAATCCTGTCTGTGCCGTACGATAAAAGCAAGGTATATGTTACGCTCGAAAGCAAAGTGTTCGGCATCGGGCTTGAAAGCTACACCGTCGGCTCGGCAGAATTTTGCCTGTCATATTCCGATAGGGCGGGCATCACACCGCTGATGGATAACGGGCATTATCACCCCACCGAGATGGTGAGCGACAAAATTTCCGCGCTCTTGCTTTTCAATGAAAAAATCGCCCTGCATATTACCCGTTCCGTCCGTTGGGACTCCGACCATGTTGTGCTGTTTGATGACGAAACCAAAGAAATCTGCA
>JBJEPV010000173.1:0-6557 GCA_051881415.1 Candidatus Fimenecus sp. | reverse complement strand
TGAGTGTAAATATTTAGAAAGGGTATGATGTAGCCTCGACTATATCATACAAGAACACTATGGACGAAAATTACAATCCCGACATTGTCAGCGTGGTCGATGAGGACGGTGTGGAGCATATTTTTGAGGAATTAGACCGCATTGAAACCGACGACGCGCGCTATGTGGCGCTGTTGCCTGTGTATGATGAGGCAGAGGAAATTTTAGAGGACGACGGCGAGTTGATTATTTTAAAGGTCAGCGAGGAGGACGGCGAAACCTATTTAGAGCCGATTGAGGACGAGGACGAATTCAACGAAATCGGCAGTATTTTTGAAGAGCGTCTTTCGGAACTGTTCGATATTCAGGAAGAAGAGTAACACATTTTTTGTGCAATTTTGCACAACCTAAAATCAACCTGCCCGATGCGACAAACGCACGGTACAATATTAACCCAACACGTTTTTATCGGGAGTCGGAATTCCGAGGCGGTGTGCAGACCTCCCGCAGTTTTGCGGACGTTGGGAGCACTAAACCCGAGGAAAGACACCCACCTGCTTATTTGCAGGTTATTATTTGCCGTGTGCGGTCGGGCGGGGATTGCAAAAACAAAAGAAGCGTTCCGACTTTTCGGTCGGGGCGCTTTTTTTCATTTACCGATACAAAAAGTGACAAAACTGTAAGCGAAAATTCACCGAGTTGTAAGATTTGCCGTTTAGAATGAGGGGCAAGTTGAGAGAACACACGGTCTGTGCATCCGGTGAAGTTCTCTCCGAACGAAAGGAGCAACACTATGGACATTGTAAAAGTTGAGCATCTCTCTAAAACCTACGGCAAAGGCGACACGCAGGTGCACGCGCTCGATGATGTTTCGTTTACCGTCCCGCAGGGGCAGTTTTTGGCGATTGTGGGGCCGTCCGGCTCGGGAAAATCCACGCTTTTACACATTTTGGGCGGGGTGGACACGCCGACCTCGGGCAGTGTGAACATCGGCGGCACGGACATCGGCAAATTAGATGAAACGGCGCTCGCCATTTTCCGCCGCCGCCAAATCGGCTTGATTTATCAGTTTTATAACTTAATTCCGATTTTAACCGTAGAGGAAAACCTCACCCTTCCCCTGCTGCTCGACGGCAGGAAGCCCGACCGCAAGCAGATTGAAAACCTGGTTTCGGTGTTGGGGCTTGAAAACCGTTTGTATCATCTGCCCAATCAACTTTCGGGCGGACAGCAACAGCGCGTTTCCATCGGCAGGGCACTTGTGAACAATCCCGCGTTAGTCCTTGCCGACGAGCCGACCGGCAACCTGGACAGCGAAAACAGCTGTGAAATTATGGCGCTTTTGCGCCGTTTCAACCGCGAATACAAGCAAACGGTGATTGTGATTACGCACGATGAAAACATTGCGCTTTCCGCCGACCGCGTTTTGGCGATAGAGGACGGCAAAATCGTCAGAGACGAGGTGCAGTCGGTATGAAAATCGTTAACAAACTGACGCTGCGGCACTTAAAAGAGAATAAAAAACGCACGGTCATCACCGTCATCGGGATTATCATTTCCGTTGCGATGCTGACGGCAACCTGCGTTTCGGTCACCTCGCTTGCGGCTGTGTATGCCCGCGATTTGCTGTATACCGGCGGCGAATGGCACGCCCAAATCCCCAATGCGACCGCACAGCAAATCGAAACACTTGAAAAAAACACGGATTTAAAATATGTTGCCGCTTACAAAGCGATGGACGGCGATATATATTCCTTTAACCTACACAACGACAAACGCGCGTCCTTAGGAATAGGCGATATGGGGGCAGGCAACCGCGATTATTTCACCGCCTTTGTCACCGGCAAATACAGCGGTACTTTCCCAAAAGACGACACCGAAATTATGGTCTACCGTTCCCTTTTGGAAAAAAACGGGTTGCATTGGAATATCGGCGACAAGGTCAAGATTGACCTCGGCAAACGCTGTATTGCAGACGAAAACGGAACATCTTCCATTACCGCCACCAACTACACCGTCGGTGAAACCTTTGAAAGCATCGGCGAAAAGACCTTTACCGTGGTGGGGATTTTAGAAGAAAATCCGCCGACGCGCGGCGTGCAGATTTTGCGTGGATTTTCCAAAGCGGAATTGGACGGTGCAGGGGTTTACTTAACCGCAAACACGCTCGACAATGCCACGGAAACCATTCTGACGGACGCAGTCACAAATGCAGGTCTTTCGGCAAAAGATTTGGAATTTAACAAAGATTTATTCCGTTACAACTGGATTGTGCGTGATGTGGACGAGGGTATGCAGGTCATTCTGCGCTTTGCCGCGATTATTTTGGTACTGATTATGATTGCCTCCGTCATGCTCATTTACAATGCATTCAGTATTTCGCTGTCCGAGCGTTCGCGGTATCTCGGTATGCTCGCCTCGGTGGGCGCGACAAAAGCACAAAAACGCCGTTCTGTCTATTTTGAGGGCGCGGTTTTGGGCGCTGTCGGCATTCCGCTGGGCTTCGGCGCCGGACTTTTGGGTATGGCCATCACCTTTAAAGCCATCGAACCGTTACTAAAAAGAAGCGGGCTGAATATGGAAAACACGCTCACACTTTCGTTCCCGTGGTGGATTTTGCCCGTGATTGCGGTGTTGAGCATTGTGACCATTGCGGTTTCTGCCTATATCCCCGCCCGCCGCGCGTCGCGTACCACACCGATTGACGCCCTGCGGCAGACGAGTGATGTCAAGGTGAAAGCCCGCAAACTGAAATCCCCGAAAATCGTTCGCAAGGTGTTCGGCTATGAGGGCGAGCTCGCCTATAAAAATATGAAACGCAACGGCAAAAAGTCCCGCGTTATTACAAGCGCGCTGGTGCTTTCGGTGGTCCTGTTTTTGTCGGTCAACACATTCTGTTCGATGTTCCAAGAAGCCAACCAAATGTCGGGCGAGATACCGTACCAACTCTATGTGGAAACGCCGCAAACGGAAAAATCGCGTTTGTATGCAGATTTGGAGCAAACGGACGGTGTGGATGCGTATTACAGTGCGCTGAACACATTCTTTTCAAAAGTGCGCTGTGACAGCAAGTACTTAAAAGCCGCGTACCGCGACAAGTATACAAAAGACGGGTATGTACTCGATATCAATGTATTAGATGACGCGGATTTTAACGCGCTTTGCACCGAAAATCAACTTGATTACCATACTTTTTACCAAAAATCGGACAGCGAACTGCCGATTTTGGTGATAAACAGCGCCGACCGCAAAGTGAACGCCGCACCGATATTTGAGGATTCGGTTGTCGGCACAGCGTTGGAAATTCCCGAAGACAAAAACGGCACATTGGCGTTTTCCGTAACGGTCAAAGGGCTGATACGCTACCGCAACTCTGATTTGTATGCCTATAAATTGTCACAACCGTCTGTGGTCTCGGCGTTTGTGCCGCTTTCGGCGGCAAGCGAAAAATTCGATTTTTCACAAACCGTCGTCGGTATTGAAACGAAAACCCACGCCGAAACGGCGGACGCAATCCAAAAACTGCTCGAAAACGAGGGGTATGAGAAAAGTTATGTGATGGATACGGTGGCGCAAACGGAAATGATGAACTCTACCATTTTGATTATGCAGGTGTTTATTTACGGGTTTATTTCGCTTATGACGCTGATTTCCGTTGCCAACATTTTTAACACCGTTTCCACGGGCATTGACCTGCGGCGCAAGGAATTTGCAATGCTCAAATCCGTGGGCGTTACGCCGAAAGGATTTCGGAAAATGCTGCGGTTTGAAAGCCTGTTTTACGGCTTGAAAGCGCTCATATATGGGTTGCCGTTAAGCCTTATCATCAGCGTGCTGATGTGGAAAACCTTAACCGATGGCTTTACGCTCGCCTTCCACCCCGATTGGCGCATCTACCTCGGTGTGATTGTCGCGGTATTCTTTATCACGGGGATTTCGATGGCGTATGCGACCTCGAAAGTCAAGAAAGACTCGATTATCGAAACGCTCAAATCCGAAATCAATTAAAGATTTTAAAGGCAACAAAATCCACCGCCGTATAAAGGAGTTTTCCTTTTACGGCGGTGGTTGTTTTTGTATTTGTAACGGGATTCTGTTGTAGGGGCAGTCGACCTCGGGTGCCCGTGGATTTTCCGCAATGTTCATTGGTTTATCGGTAGGGCGGGGGCTTGCCCCCGCCGCAAGGTTTGTGCTGAATTGACGGCGGGGGCAAGCCCCCGCCCTACCGTATCTTTTTAATTTGATATAATATCGCGGGGCGCCGAGTCATCGTCCCCTACACGCAAATTGAGAAATTACAGCACCTTTACCGACGCTTCAATGGTTTGGGTTTGCGTGCCGCCGCCGACAAACAGCCCGCGGTTGATGCCGCAGTCGGCAAAATCGCGCCCGTGGCTCAATGTCAAATAGCGGTCATTCACCATTTTGTTGTTGGTCGGGTCAATGCCGACCCAAATGCCGTTGTCGTAAATTTCCACCCAAGCGTGGGTTTCGCCCGTGCCTTCTTGAATGCCGACCACATACCGTGCAGGCACCAAGAGCGCGCGGCAGACGGCAATTTGCATATGCGAAAAATCCTGACAAACGCCTTTGCCCAAAGCAAGCGCTTCTTCGGCGGTGGTGTTGATATTCGTTGCGCCGCTTTGGTAGGTAAACCGCTTACGCAATTCCTGCATTGCAATCTTTGCCGTTTCGGTCGGGGTTTTGTTTTCACACAACGGGCGGCAAGCTTCTGTAAGCGCGGTGAGCTTTTCGCCGCACACGGTATACTGCGACGGGTACTTATAAATCCCGTTTAATTCCGCAGGCACTTTTTTGGCAATGTCAATTTCGACAATGCCGTTGACATAGACCGAAAACTCGGTATGCGCCTCGGTAATGCGGTCGGTCAAAATGCGGTTGCCGAAGCCGTCGGCGGTTTCGGTCAGCACATTGTGCGGCGAAACCTCCAAAAACAGTTCGCGTATGCGCTGGTATTCGTTGTTAAACGGCAGACACCGCAGAGAAAAGCAATGGCGCACCACAGGCGCGGAAAACGCAATTTGCATCGAATACGAAAATTCAACAGTTTGCAAAACAAGCCCTCCCCCCGCTTAATAATACGCACTCGGCGCGGTGACAAACAGGCGGGAAAGTTCCTCCTGAATGGTGAATTTGTCCGCTTCAAAATCGTCTTTTTCCAAAATGATTTTCATTAAGCGGTCAATCGCCGTGATGTTACAGTCAATGCCGACCTTATACAGACGGTTTAACAAAATGCTGAATTCTTTGCGGATCAGTTCGGGCGGACAGGAAAAGCGCGTATACAAATCAATGCGCTCGACACTGCGGCCGAATTTTAAAATGTTGCGGGTGGTTTCGGACTCTACATAGTCATCCGCCGCGCCCCAAAAGGCAAAAATACTGTCGAACACCTCTTGGAGTTTGAGCATCGGTGCCGAGCTTTCCTTTCCGCGCTGCATGGCGTCCACGGCAAGTTGAATGTAAGACATGGTTTCACTGCTTAATTCATTGCGCATCATCACCGCGTTGTCATAGGCGGCAAGGACGGTGCTCATCACGGAATTCGGGTTGCTTTCGTTAAACAGGAAATCGGCAATAAACTCCTGCTTATAAGAATAGGTATTGGGAATACCGAGTTTTTGCAGAAAATCAACATAGGCGTTTTCGTCCACATCTATGAGCACATCATAGCACTTTGTAAACATTTTGAGCGTGGTGAATACGCGCTCGACATAACGCCCGAGCCAAAACAGATTATCGGTGGATTTTATCGAGATAATACCCATGTGTCCTTAAACCCTCCTCCCTGTGAAGAATTGACGACATACGAGCCTTCCTCGCGCGCGTAGCGCGTCAACCCGCTTTGCCAAACGGTAATTTCTTTGCCGTACAGCACAAAGGCACGCAAATCCGCTTTGCGGGCGGTCACCTGCCCCTTTTCAAACACGGAAAGGTCTTTGAATTCCACAACCTCCTGTGCGATAAAACGGCGTGGATTTTCTGAAATCGCATCACGCAGATTTTGCAGTTCTGCTTTTGTAAGGTCCGAACCGAACACCACGCCGTAGCCGCCCGATTCGGAGACATCTTTGATAACCAATTTGTCTAAATGCTCCAAAACATAGGTCTTGTCCGCTTCGTAATACGGCAGAAAAGTCGGCGCATTTTTGAGAATCGGTTCTTCACCGAGGTAATATTTAATCATTTGCGGCACGAAACAGTAAATGCCTTTGTCGTCCGCAACGCCGTTGCCGGGGGCGTTGACTATGGCAACATTGCCCGCACGGTACGCGTCGAGCAAATGCGGCACGCCCAAAAGGGAATACGGCAAAAAGGTCATCGGGTCTAAATATTCGTCGGAAACACGGCGGTACACCGTACCGACTCTGCGGCGTTCGCCGGAATATTCGCTGTAATAGAGGACATTCCCCTCCACAAACAAATCCTGCGGCATGGCAAAGACCGCACCGGTTTGCTCAGCAAGATAGGAGTGCTCAAAAAAGGCGGAATTATAGCGCCCGGGCGTTAAAATCACATTGATACCACCTGTATTGGAATAATCCATAGTCGCCTTT
>JBJEPV010000172.1:0-6601 GCA_051881415.1 Candidatus Fimenecus sp. | reverse complement strand
GATTACATTACCATCTAAATCAAACAGGAAGTTTTTTTCTATGTCTTTACCTATTATTTCCTCATCTAACCCCATTCTTTTTTTTAACGACAAATATTTTAATCTTCCGTTCTTATCAAAAATCTTATATTCTCCATCATAATCTTGATACTTGAGTTTTTTCTTTCCCTTGTATTCTTTTAGTGAATACATATCAAAAAATCCCGCCTCCATTACCAAACACTTTTTCTGTGAATTTGCAACAAATTCATATGGCAGTGAGACCTTGCCTGTATTATTAGTGAAAGCAGGTTTACTCTCCTGTACTTCTCCACGCGTTGCTATTGTTCTTATAGTTGCATTTGCAACAGCGCCTAAAATTGCACCCTTCAATCCCATATAACCGCCTCACTTTTTCATAGTGAAATCTTATAGAAATATTTTACCCCAAAAATAAGGTGCGGTCAAGAAAAAGCCTCCCGAATACAGGAAATTCGGGAGACTTTTGCAGTTTTTGCCGTAAAAAGGGGACTGTCCCCTTTTTACCAATTCGGGTACCAAACGGCGGGGGCAAGCCCCCGCCCTACTCTGTTGGGATTGATTTTGTCATAAAATTTACGGCTTTTTGATTTGGTTGAGTGCGGCGTTCAAGCCTAAAAGCTGTTCTTTGGTGACTTTAATGCCTGCCGTGCCCAGCATATTGGTCAGACGAATGACGGTAAAGCCGCCCATCATTTGCATCATACCCTCGTTCATCTCGAAGCCTGCCGCCATACCGCCTGCGGCGCTCTGCATCTGCGCCATCATACCGCCGAACAGTTGCGCGCCTGCGGGGCAAGCGAGAATATCGCTCAATTTATCGTTCAAGGAGAAATAGCCGTCGGGTGCGGTAATGTCAAACCAATTGAGAATTGCACCCTTTTCTTTCAGGCGGTAGTCCTCATTAAAGGTATCGACTTTGCGAATAATGCTTTCGTCCGTGCAGTCGCCTGCCACAGCGGTAAGCTTCGTTTCGCCGCTGTTGGGCACATCAAAATAGAAGAAATGCACATCACTTGACTGTTTGCCCAAGCTCTTGCCGTTTGCAAACAGTTCTACCTCGGGCAAATTGGAATAGACGGTCACTTTGGTGGTGTCCTCTACCCTATCCACATAGCGTTTGCCGCAAATGTGGACAAACGGCTCATCGGAAAGCCATGCTTTGTACACATAGAAGGAATCCTTTTTGTATTTACGGTCAAAGGTAACAAGGCCTTTGTGGTTCTGTCCGTTTTCGCCGCCCTCGTTGCGCGCGTCCGCGCCGAAGTCAAACATATTCCAAACGTGCGTCGCCCAAATATACTCTCTTGTGAAAAGTTGTTTAATCAGTTCCTCGTGGTAATACGCCTGATATTCCTCGGTGTAATCGCCTTGCATGGGATTGGAAGTGTGCCAATTCAGCGCCTCACAGCCGTATTCGCTCATACCCACGGGGATATTCGGGAATTCGGCGTGGAATTTGTCAAACCACGGGCCGTTCATGGAAGTGTCGCCGCCGTACCAGCCGAAATAGTGGTTAAAGGACAGCACATCGGGGATTTGCAGGTATTCGTCGTGAATATCGCACATGGAAACCACCGCCACCGTCGTCAGGCGGGTTTTATCCATTTCATGCACCAAATCGTTGAGCCTTTTGTGGTTATCCACCAAATCCGCATCCGATCCGTTCATGGAAATTTCATTGGAAAGTCCCCAAACCACAATGGACGGGTGGTTGTAATTCTGCGTGATCAGTTCTTTCATTTGTGAAACGGTGTTTTCGCGCCCTTTGGGCATATGCTTTGAAATATAGGGAATTTCCGCCCAGATGACAAGACCTTTTTCATCGCACAAATCGTAGAAATATTGGTCATGCTGATAGTGCGCCAAACGAATGGTATTTGCGCCCATTTCGCAAATCAGTTCAATATCCTCTTTGTGATGTTCGGGCAAAAGCGCATTGCCCAAACCCCAACGGTCCTGATGGCGGGAAACGCCGCGCAAGGGATAGGAAACGCCGTTTAAGAAGAAGCCTTTTTCAGGGTCAATTTTAAAGGTGCGGCAACCGAAACGGGTGGAGATATTGTCGAGTACCTCGCCGCCGCCGCACAGTTCAGCGGTAGCGGTGTAAAGATAGGGGTCTTTTCTGCCGTTCCAAAGGTGAACATTGGAAAGTTCTACCGTGACTTTCGGGCTGTCTCCCGCGGTTTCGGCGGTGGCAACGGCGTTGCCCTCTGCGTCAAGTACGGTGTATTTTACGGTCTGCCCCGCTTTGGCATCGGTCAAATAGGTTTCCATTTCCACCGTGGCGCTGTCGCCGTTTACAGTCGGCGTTACGGCAATGCCGGGGCCGCCGTAATACTCCAAATCAAAGTGAGAATCGCTGACGGCAATCAGGTTTACATCGCGGTACAGTCCGCCGTAAAAAGTAAAGTCCGCCATTTGCGGATATACACGGTCATTTTCCGCGTTATCTACGGCAACGGCAATCTGTGTGCCTTTTTTGAGTTGGTCGGTAATTTCCACGCGCCAAGTGGAATAGCCGCCGTCATGGTGGGCAAGTTTTTCGCCGTTCAGATACACATCGGCAGAGGAATTTGCGCCTTTAATTTCAAGATAATATCTGTCCGCTGTGGGGATTTCTTCACGGTCAAGGGTTTTCACATACATACATGTGCCGCGGTAATAATCGTTGCCGCCGTCCTGCCCGTCAATGGCGTTCCAGGTATGGGGTAGATTTACAAAATCCCAATCGGCAGGCACTTCTGCGGGCACTGAGGACACGCCCTTACGGAATGACCATTTGCGGTTGATATTTAAAACTTTTCTCATTTGTTTTCGCTCCTTATCTTTTTAAAAAACTGTCGGCAGACCTGCCGCCGACAGTTTTCTCTGTTTTTTATTTTTCTGCACCTTCGTGCTTTGCTTTCAGCGCCTCAACATTTGCATCAACCTGCTTTTTGTGGAGCGGATACCAGAACCACAAAACGAGAGCAAGCGCTATAAACCCGACTGCGGGAACAAGTGTGGAGATATTGTAAATGCCGCCCAAAACCTTATCGGTTTGCGGAAGTCCCTGCTGTGCGGCGGCTTCGCTATACCCGATTGCCGAAAGCAACCAGCCCGAAAGTCCTGCCGCCAAAGCCTGACCGAGTTTGCGTGCAAAGGAATAAAGCGCATACACAGAGCCGTCCTCACGGATACCGTTTTTCAGTTCGGAATAGTCGATAACATCGGTAATGAGCGCCCAGCAAACCATGGAGAACACGCCGAGTCCCAACCAGCAGAGCATTTGCAGCCCCACATATACCCAAACATTTTCGGGACGAATTACAAACATAATTACGCAAATTGCACCTGCAAACAAGTTGGAAACAATGCTGACCTCTGCCTTGCCGAATTTTTTGGCGAGGGGCTTTGCCACAACGGCGGCTATGAGCATACCCACCATCATCATTAAGGTGGAAGCGGACTGCGCTTTTGCGCTGTTGTAGTATTCGGGGAACACATAGCCTGCCATATTCTGCATGGTAAGCTGTGCTAAAAGCATAACAACGGACGCAACAATAATGGAAAGCAGTGCGCGGTTGGTAAACGCGTTTTTGAGCATCTGCCCGACGGAGTTGTTTTTAAACACATCTTCGGAAACTTCGGGGCGAACACGCTCTGTAACCATAGTATAGCAAAGCAAGTAGCAGAGAATTGCCAAAACGGAGAACACGCCTGCGGCAAGCGTTACACGGCTGCCGACCAAAATTTCTTTGCCGGTTTCTGCACTCTTTTCATACGCAATCAAGGGAAGTCCTACGCCGATAATCATACCCGCAAGCATACCGCCCATGGTGCGGAAGGTGGAAAGGGACTGCCGGTCGCCGGGGTCTGCGGAAATCGCCGACGCCATAGAGCCGTAAGGAATGTTAATCGAGGTGTAGAACACGGAACCCCAAAGAATATAAGTAACCACCAAATACCCGATTTTCAGCCATTGGGGTGCGCCTGCCAACGCGCCTTGGTACATCAAGAACGAAGCGATGGCGACAGGGCCGCACATCCTTAAAATCCACGGTTTAAATTTGCCGTTTTTATTGCCTTTGTGGCGGTCGCAAATTCTGCCCATGGTAACATCGGTAAACGCATCTACAAAACGGGCAACCATCATCACCGTACCCACAACGCCTGCGCTGACGCCCATAACATCGGTGTAAAACTTCATCAAAATCATCGTAGAGAGGATAAACGTGAAGTCGTTGCCGAAGTCGCCGAACATATAGCCCAGCTTGTCGCGGATGCCGAAAGGTCTGACAGCTTGTTTTTCCATAAGACTTTCCCTCATCTTTCCTAAAATTTCCCATTGCAAATCATATTCTTTGTTGAAAACGCCGAACATGCTTTGTTTATATTTTAACAAATGCATTGCCTTTTTGTTAGGAATTTTTTTGCCTTTTCTCGTAAAATTTTTGTTTTATATTGATTTTTACCAAAAATTGTACGATAATAAGAATGGTTTTTATTCAAAAACAAGCACATCAAAAGGAGAATTGTCATGCCGTATCACGCGGAACTTGCTTTTTTGCAAAAAATGCTGAAAAATTTGCAGATAGATGTACACATTTTTTCCGAAACCGCACCCGCGCCTGTCGTGCCGGACCGCGGCTTGCGTGACGGATTGCATTTGCAAATGCAGGACAACCGCCTGTTTACAGCGCCGTGGGAGGTTGTGCCGCCGCACACAATTTACAAAGTGCAGGATGTTTTCTTCTGCCGATATTGCTTCGTTTTGTTGCCGAATACCGCCGTGCGCACCGTGTGGACGGCAGGGCCTTACCTTGCCGAAGAAATCACCGAGCCTGCGCTGTTGGAGCTTGCCGAACGCTACGGCGTGCCGGCGCATATCGTTTCGCAATCAGAAAAATATTACGGTAATTTACCGCTGTTCACGGAAGAGAGTTTCTTGGAAAGTCTTTGGAACACGCTCGGAGAAACGCTGTGGGGCAGTTTAGACAATTTCACGGTGCAAACGGTGACGGGCACGGTAACCGAAGAAAGAATTGCACAGTTGGTACAAGGCTTTCCCTCGAAAAGCGACGACGCCCTGCTGGCGGTGCAAAGCTTGGAAAGGCGGTATGACGCGGAACGGCGCTTGATGCAGGCGGTGTCGCAGGGTATGGCGCACAAAGCCGAACCGATGATTGCGAACGCCTCCAAAATCCTTTTGGAACAACGCACGCCCGACGCACTTCGCAACGCGAAAAACTATTGTATTATTATGAATACGCTGTTGCGAAAATCCGCGGAATACGGCTCGGTGCATCCGTTTTATATTGACAGCGTTTCCTCGGACTTTGCCAAACGCATTGAGCGCGTGCAGTCGCCCGAGGAGTTCCCCGCGCTGCAACGCGAAATGGTCAACACCTATTGCGCGCTTGTCAAACAGCATTCCACCAAACAGTATTCCCCGCTTGTGCAAAAAGTATTAACAGTGGTGGACTCGGATTTAACCGCGGATTTGAGCTTAAAGCATCTTTCTAAACTGTTGAATGTCAACGCGAGTTATCTTTCGTCCCTGTTTAAAAAGGAGACGGGGAAAACCCTGACGGAATTCATTGCGCAAAAGCGTATGCAGCACGCCGCCTTTCTGTTGCGCACCACAAAATTGCAAGTGCAGTCCGTCGCACAGCATTGCGGCATTTACGATGTGAATTATTTTACAAAAATGTTTAAAAAATACAGCGGGCAAACACCCAAGGAATTCAGAGAACAACTGTGACGGCCAAAAGTCGCGCAACAAAAAAGCCCCACCGATGCGAACCGCCGTATCGATGGGGTGGAATGCATAAGACGGGGAAACGCTCGCCGTCTTTTTTGTATTGCCCCGCGCGCATAAATTGGGTTTGTCTATCCAACCGTAGTGGCGGGCTTCCACGCCCGCCCGTAAATTTTGATATAGTTTTGCGGAACGCGTCTTCGGTCGTTCCTACTCGTAGGGGCGAACTGTGTTCGCCCGCATAATTTGATATAATTTTGCGGAACGGTACGACCGTTCCCTACGCACGCAATATATTTTTTCGCGTCGTGGCGGGCTTCCACGCCCGCCCGTAAATTTTGATATAGTTTTTCGGAACGCGTCTTCGGTCGTTCCCTACTCGTAGGGGCGAACTGTGTTCGCCCGCATAATTTGATATAATTTTGCGGAACGGTACGACCGTTCCCTACGCACGCAATATATTTTTTCGCGTCGTGGCGGGCTTCCACGCCCGCCCGTAAATTTTGATATAGTTTTGCGGAACAACACTAAGGTTGTTCCCTACGATTCATAGGGGCGCTTGCGCGCCCGCCCGCATAATTTGATGCAATTTTACGGAACGGTCAAGACCGTTCCCTACGCACACAATATATTTTTTCGCGTAGTGGCGGGCTTTCACGCCCGCCCGGAGAAGACAGGGACGGTTATATCTCGCACACAGTACCGTCCCCTGTGCTACAAATTCGTTTGCATGTATACGAACAATAAGAGTCCCATCGCACAGGGGCATAGGGGCGTGCATTGCGCGCCCGCCCGTAAATTTTGATATAGTTTTGCGGAACAACACTAAGGTTGTTCCCT
>JBJEPV010000171.1:0-6626 GCA_051881415.1 Candidatus Fimenecus sp. | reverse complement strand
CTAAGCCATCGGCTTTCACTTTTATAAATCCCCGTATCAGGGCAAACAGGACGGCAATGCCCGTAGCTGCGGAAACAAAGTTCTGCACGGTAAGCCCGAGCGCTTGCGTAAGATAGCTTAATGTAGACTCACCGCTGTATGCCTGCCAGTTCGTATTGGTTACGAAACTGTCTGCTGTGTTAAAGGCTAAATCCCATTTTACGCCCGAAAGCCCCTGCGGATTTCCGGGAAGAACGCCCTGCAAAAGCTGAAGCAAAAACAGAAAAACAAGGCCGATGCCTGAAAAAATCAGCACCGAAACGGCATATTTTTTCCAAGTCATCTGTTCGTCCTTATTCACGCGCATAACCTTATACACGGCATTTTCACAGGGCGTTAGAATTTTGGAAAGAAAGGTTTTCTCTCCATCCATCACTTTTTTGATAAATGCACCAAGCGGTATCGCAAGCACGACCAAAACAGCCAAATACAATATGTATTGCAATACGGTTGCCATTACTGCGCATCTCCTTTCATTAAAACATAAACATAATAAACCAGCAGTGCCGTAGCACAAATGCCGATTATTCCGACCAAGATTTGCATAGAATTTTCCTCCTTCAAATGTTGTCAGCAGTGTAGCACTACGCATACAAATATGACATTAACAACAAGCAATTGCTGTTAAATCCGTATTAAGATAATCCATGCCATCACAGCAAGTCCATCACCCAAGCAATCGGCACAGATATAATCACTGTTCCCAAGCTGATTACAGCCAATAGAAAAACCGGCATTCCGACAAACATTAAGAAAAAGGACAGATACGGATGATGAAATGTGAAACGTTCCATCATTTTATCAAAACGGTTTTCCATACTTTGAACCGTTTTCAAAAGCTTTACCATGTCCATTCCTCCTTTTCAGGCTTAAAATAACACGGCAAAAATAAAAACGGGAAAAAGACAAAGCATTTGAAATTAAGATATTATAAAAAAGAACCGAAAAGCAAAAGCTTTTCGGTTCAGGGTGTTTTTCTGAATGGCTCTGTTTACGGATTTATTTCCAAACTGACAAAGTTTTCATCCAACAAAATCGGCGGACTTCCTAAATCATCGCTGTCGGGTAGTAAATAAATATCGAGCACCTGCCGGTTTTCACCAATCGGTGCGACGGACCGGATTTCGCCTTGCGTGCGCACACAGTAATGGGTGGCTTTTTTCGGCAAATCGCCGCCGAATACGACAATGAGTACCGGATCGGACATCGTTTGGGTATGGTAACTGCCAAGCGTGCCGCTATCGATCCCGCCTGTACCGCCAAGCACTTCCCAGCGGGAAGAAAATATACGGTCACGGCGGAAAACGCAGATTTGATATTCGCCGTTATTTCGGAAGAGATACGCTCTGTAATTTGCCTTTTCCTGCATTTGGCATATGGTAAAATCCGCACCGCATTGCTCTTGCGTCGCCATGCCGTTCTGTGCAAAATCCGCAACCAACATTTCTAATTTTTCCGTATTCTCCCCGTCAGTGGTTGTGCAATAATGATACCCGAAACAGAAAGTGGCGCTTATGATAAGCAATCCAATGCCTGCAAGCAGAAAAATCAGCCAAATTTTTCTAAAACGGCGCATGGTTTTTACCAAAACCTTGTCAGATTGTTCCAAAGCCTGTTCCGGCGGCAGGCGTTTCCCTGCAAGCAATTCGCTGACAGAAATGCCGAGCGTTTCCGATAACGATTCTAAACTGGAAATATCCGGCGCGCCGCGCCCTGTTTCCCATTTGGAAACGGTTTTGTCACTGATATGCAGTTTCTCTGCCAAATCCTTTTGCGTAAGACCCTTTTCTTTGCGTATTTGTGCAATAAGTGCACCGATATTTTCCGCATGCATAAAAGCGCCTCCTTTGCTTTTATTTTGGCAAAAAATGCAGAAAAAATCAACCTACGATTCGTAGAAAAGCCGATTGTATACCGTTTTTCAGGCATACAATCGGCTTTTTATATCTGTTTTCTGCATTTTGATAACCAGGGATACTGCATGGTTAGAGTGCAAATTTTCGCAACGCTTTTCCAACACCGTTTTCGAGATTAGAGGCGGTGATATACGCCGCCGCTTCTTTGGCGGGAATTTGCGCATTTTCCATAGCAACGCCGAGCCCTGCGGCACGAAGCATTGTGACATCGTTAAACCCGTCCCCGCAAGCCATGGTTTCTTCCGGCTTTATACCGCGCGATTCGGCAAGTTCCAGCATGGCCGCGCCCTTATCGCACCCCTGTGCGGTAATTTCCAAAAAGAACGGCTCGGAACGAAAAACCGACAGCGGCAAATCCGAAAGCATGGCACGCAGTTTTCCTTCGGCATCGCCCAAGAAATCGGCTTCGCCCGTAATTAAAAACTTCGGCGTTTCATAGGTAAACTCCGTACGCATATCAGCGACACGCTGAATTTCCAAACGGTTTATGGTCGTTTCCATTTGAAAATAGCGGTCATTCGCCTTTTGCGTCACGGCAACATCGTTTTTATAGCCCGTCAGCGGCAAATTGAGTTTTTCCGCGGCATCAAAAATACGCGAATAACAGTCCACCGGAATATTCTTTTGAAACAGCAAGGTATTGGTTTTTGCGTCAAAGGTGCGCGCGCCGTTGTAGGAAATGACATAGCCGCCCAAATTTTTTAAATCCAATTCCTCGGCGTAACGGCGAATGCCCGGCGTCGGTCGACCGGTGGCAAGCACAAACACGCCGCCGTTTTTGACAAACGCCTGAATATCCGCTTTTGTCTGCGGTAAAAGTTCTTTTGTATCGGTTACCAACGTGCCGTCAATATCGACAGCAGCCAGCCTTTTTTTCAAAGTCATCACCTCATATTGCAGATATATTGTACCGCGATAAGAGGCAATCGGTCAATGCGGGAAATAGCAGAGAAAATGGGGAAGATTTCCGATTTTTTGTCGGCTTTGCCCATAAAAACAGACGGTGTATTTCTACACCGTCTGTCAAAAATTATCCGATTTCTTCTTCGCGTTTGCGTTTGATTGCGCCCGCGCTCAAAGCAACGGTTGCGGCAACCGGCAGCATAAACACCAAAGCAGATGTAACTTGCTTGCCTGCGGTTTTCGGCACATTCCCGTCCGGGGCGGTACTGCCTGCCGTATCGTCTGCCGCAACATCGGCCGCCTTGGAAATGGCGAAACTGTCAATTTTAGACGCGTTACCGTTTTTGACGGTATATGCATCAAAATAGAGATTGTCGCCGTCAATTTGAATGGCGGAGAACACCGGTGCAGTCGCATTGTAAATGGTTTGTGCCCGCGGGAACAGTTCGTCGGTCAACGCCGCGTCTTTGGTTTGGTAATACTTCACGCCTGCGCAACCGTCAATCGCATACACCGTGCCGTCGGGCTTGACCATTGCGGTATAGCTGTCTCCGTTGTGGGAAACCGTGCGTTCCACGATTTCGCATTTGGCATTGTCCTTCATGGCCGTTGTGCGCAAATATACATGGTCGTGCCCCTGCAAAACCACATCAATATTCAGCGCAGGCATTAAAGCGGAAAGTTGTGCGCGCAAGGCGACCACATCGTCATCGTCATAGTGCGAGCCGTTCGAGTAAATCGCCTTGTGCAAGGCAACGATTTTCCACTGCTTGTCGCTGGCGGCGGCATCGGCTTTGAGCCATTCCGTCTGCTTTGTGCTCAATGTATTATCCTCGTTTAAATCGTTGGTGTTGAGCACCATAAAGTGTGCGTTGTTATAGTCAAACGAATAATAGACACCGGTTGTTGTATCCTGCTCGGGCACATTGGAAAGCAGGAAATTGTTGACCGTCGCGTTGGCAGCGTTCGTTTCATGGTTCCCCGTCGTCGGCATCAAAACCGTATCCAACAAATTGTCGGAAGCCGTATTCAATGCCCAATTCCATTGCTTAAAGTTTTTGCCGCTGTCCACAAAGTCGCCTGTATGCATAATAAACGCGGCGTCGGGATAGAGCGAGAACGCCGTATCCACCACATTTGCCCAGGTTTCATACTGCCGTTCAATGCCGCCTTGGCTGTCGCTCATATGGAAGAAGGTAAAGCTGTCAGAATTGTCGGCGGTTTCAAATACACCGACCTCGCTCCACCACCCGCGTGAAGCGTCACCGACACGGTAGCAATACTTTTGACCGGGTTTTAAGCCGCCGATTTTCACCATATGGCGGTTGACATCAAATTCGTAGGAAATAATGCCGAGCACACCCAAATCCACGCCGGGTACTTCCCGCGTGACGCGCTTGGTGTCGGAAGCAATGTTACTGCCCGTGGTCGGCGTGCCTGTAAAGCGCGGATGTGCGGAGTACGGCACGATTTCAATGTCCGTACCCGTCACGCTTGTTTTGGTGTACCAGCAGATATTGCGCGTTGTTGCGGCATTTGCGCCGAAGGTGACGGCAATGCCCGAGGGCAGGCGCAAATCCTCTACCGTAGGCACAACCTGCACTCTGCCGCTGTAAGTGACGGTGGTGTTATTGTCCGCCTGCGGAGCGGGATTGCTGTCTGTCGTTAAATCGGAAAGAATATTGTAAAATTCATAGGCGATGGTTTCAATCTGGCTTTCGGTCAGATATTCATCCATATACTGCTGTAAAACATCGTCCAAAGATTTATATTCGACAATGCCCGCCGCAAAGAACAAATTGATAAGTTGCGCAAGGCTCGGCTGCGGCACAAGACCCGTCGCGCCGCTTTGGTCACCCGTGGCAATGATTTGCGTAATGAGGTCGCCCAAAATCACTTGGGTATCTTCATCGTTGGTATTGCGCAAAATGCCGACAACATCAATATGGATATTCGGCAGAATTTCGTCCTCCAACAAGTCGTGCAAAATCACATCAATCAGCGTATCTAAAATAACACCTGCGTTTTCGCCGCGTTCAAAGCGGGCAAGTGCATCGTTTAAGAACGCATCGTCACTGCGGTCTTCATCGCCGCCGTAGAAGGTGGCAAGCACGGTAGAAGCAAGTTCCCCGAGATTGCCGTTGCGGCTTGGAGTACCGAAGCCGTAGGTATCGATATATTTGGTGCATGGGTAAGAGGACATTTCAAGCGAAGTTACTTTGCGAACCGCATCATCTAATACTTGCAATAAATGCTCTGTTCCCTCTGCCCCGTCCAGGTAATTGTTTTCAATTTGGTCGCAGACATTTTTAATGAGCAGTTTCAAAGAAACCTTCGTCACGCCCTCAATCGCGCCGATACCGCTGTCACTCGCAAGCAAGCCGTCTAAAACGCTGTCCAAATCCAATTTTGTGGCAAGATATAAATACAGACTGCCCGCATCCTTGATGTCGGGAATTAAATCATATTCTAACAAATAGCGAATATAATTATTGGCAAATTGATTGATGTCGTCGCCGCCGAAATTCAAAGCAAACGCCGTCAATCGGTACGGTTGCGGATAAGTTGTGCCGTAAGCGGAGACGGGGCGCGAGCGGTCAATATCCACCGTTTTATAGGTCGCGGAAATATCCCCTGCGGGATTGCGATTATCCAGCGTGACGACACGCAGATAGCACGGGAAACTGAGCATAGACGCTGAGGAGCAATCCGTCAGCGTTTCGCCGTTGTCGGAAATATGCGAAGCAATATCCGGCACATGAATATGCCCCGTAAACGCAAAGTGCATACCGGCATCGGCAAAGTTTTCACACACTTCTTGCCAATTATCAATCGGGAAAGCGGTAAACAGATTGTCCTCATTTTCAAAATGCTCAACCAAATTAAAGTGCGTAAGGCCGATGACCGTAAGCCCCTGTGCTTTCGCATCGGCAATTTGTTCGAGCGCCCATTGCATCAGCGCTTCGGAATACGCGCCGCGGGTTTCGGCTTTGTTTTCGCCTTTGGAGTGAATATCGTCGGAATAGCAAGCGCCGTCCAGCGCAATTAAGCGGTAACCGCCGTCCAAATCCGCTGTATAAGAAAGCATACCCGCTTCTTCGCCGTCAGGCGGGGTAAAGGTATTGATTGCGTGGTCATAGCCTAAATTCTGATAAATCTCGCGGAATTCCTCGGGCTCTGTCCAACGCGTGGAAACAAATTTGCCGTTTTTAAACTCTGCCGCGTTGCCGTTGCGAATGTCGTGGTTGCCGTCGATAACGAACACCTCAACGCCCGTATCGCGCTCAAACTGCTCTAATTTCGCCGCTAAGGCTCTGTGCCCTTCATATTCGCCGTTTTTCGTAAGGTCGCCCGGAATAATCAGGTACTTTAAGCCGCGCTCACGCGCTTCAATGCTGTATTCATTGAGCGCATTGTCTAAAAGCGCTTCGGCGAGGTACGAAGTGGTGGAATTGAGCTTTGACGCTTCAATAAACGCATGGACATCTGCGCCCATTAAGCTCTGCGGAAAATAATGCAGGTCGTTCATTACGCCCACAGTCACCTCTCCGCTTGACGCTACCGAGCGCACAAGCGTGGAAGGCACCAAAGCAAAAAGCAGCGCCAAAGTCAGCAAAAAAGCCGCCGATTTTGTCACCGTTCGTTTCAGGTTTTTCATTACCGTCTCCCCAATCTGTATAAATTTACCAATATACAGTGGAAGTATAGCATATTTTTAAATCCGTTTCAATAAAATTTTGTCAAAAACGGGGCGGTAAAACATAGAAG
>JBJEPV010000170.1:0-6645 GCA_051881415.1 Candidatus Fimenecus sp. | reverse complement strand
TTATAAAAGAAATGTGGCATTCTGTCAATACATTCCTTCGGTTTTTGTTGACGTAACAGCGACAAATTTTTCATATTGCAAATCGCGTAAATCCGGTACATTACAGCACGCATACAGCGCCGACGCAAAGAGCAGCGGGTCTGTCCCTGCGGGGCGGCGCGATTCATACTCAGGCGGTAAAACGATCCCCTCACCCGACAGCACGGTTTTCCCGCCGCGCAATACCGTAAGTGTACCGAACTTACCGTCCGTTGTTACCGTATAGGGAGACAGCAAAACATCGCACCCCGTTAAGGCTTCGGGCGTATCGCACAGGATAACGGAAAGCCCGTTCGACGATAAGATTTCGGATTGCACCGTTTCATAGCATGCCTTGTTTTCACAAAAAATACGCATGGATTTTACAAGCGGCACAAAATCGCATACGGCGGTTTGCAAAGCACCGTTCGGGTCGATGATACCGAGAATGCAGTTTTGGAAAGATGCGCGGTTTTTTTGCAAAAACGCGCGGGCCGAATTTAAAAACAGCACTGTCGGAAAAATGCGCGGTGAATACAGCCGAAGCGGTGCGGGCAAATCCTGCCGAATTTCGCCGCAAGGCAAAATTCTTTGTGCCGCCGCGCCGATATAAAAGGGTAAAAACGATACATCAGCACACCCGCTCTTTTCCGCCTGCACGGTCACTTTATAGAAAAATGCACCGCCGCGCACCGCAACCTTTTCTATGGACGGCTGTATTTTTTTGGAAAACCGTCGGCGAAACCGCGGCAAAGGTATATACGGTTTAATTTCTAAAACGCAAAACAAAAAATCACCCCACATACCACTGTATGCAAGGTGATTTCGATTTCATACACTTATTCTGTGCTTGTTTCACCCGTCAGTATGGAATACGCCTTTTGATATTGGTCATCCTCCGCGAGGGGCAATAAAGGAAGTTTGACACGCTTTTCACTGCTCAACGGGACTTCCGTATCCGGCGTTAAGCCGACCTTATTATAAGATTCGCTGATATACGGCTGTATGACTGCCGTTGTCAACAAAATGGCGCCGCCGTCGCTTAATGCAAACGCTTCTTGCATGGTGCCGTTGCCGGCGGTTTTTTCGCCAACCAACTGCGCTTTGCCGTAATCGCGCAAATCACAGGCAAACAACTCCGCAGGGCCAGCCGTATCGGAATTGACAAGCACAATCATCGGCATAGAAACGCTCTCCGCATCTGCGGTAAAGGTTTGACGAACGGAGCCATCCTTTGCCGTTGCCGTAGCCAAAGCGCCCGTTCCCTCGCTTGCCACAGGCACAAGCACATCCAAAGCGCTTGCCGCGTGGGTAATCAAGCCGTTATAGGTACCGCGCAAATCAAAAACCAAACTTGTTGCGCCTTGTTTCACAAGGGAATTGACCGCGGATTTCAACTGTGCAGCCGTGGTGGCGTAAAAATCGGTAATTTTCACATAGCCGACGCCGCCGTTTAAACTATAATACACACTTTGCGCCGAATAGCCTTTTACCACGCTGACGGTTTTGCTTTCTTCCCCGCGTACAAATGTCACGGTCACGGTGGAAAGACGGTCGCCCGTCAGTTTTTTCATCAGTTCCGTATAATTATAAACCGTGACGGCTTCTTCATCAATATGTGTGATTTTGTCGCCCTTTTGTAAGCCGCTGATCGCCGCCGGAGAGTTTTCGGAAACCTCGGCGACATAAATCGACATATCGGCGGAATTATAAAAGGCAATCACGCCGATACCGATTTTTTTGCCGTCCATTTCGTCTTTATAAGTGCTGTAATCGGCGGCAGACAGATAGCGGCTGTATTTGTCGCCCAAGCCCTCGGCATAGCCGCCGGAAAGCTCCGCATTCAGCAGACTGTCATTGATTTCGCCGTAATAGTTATTACGGACAATATCGTCCAACTCCGAAACAGACGAATACAACTTGGAGCGACTCGGCAAATCCTTAATGATGGAATTGTAGGTGCGCATCGTCAGGGACATCGTAATGGCAACGGTCGCCGCAACCGAAACAAAAATCAGCGCGAGCGCAAGTCCCAAAGAAATCTTTTTATTCATAGGTTGCTTTCCCTCTCGTTCCGATTTTTTACGGTAACCACGGTGCGGGATTGACGCGCGTGCCGTTTACCCAAACCTCAAAGTGCAAATGCGCGCCCGCATGCGGGTTGGACGCGGACGGCTTTGGGCTGACATTCCCGGTGTTGCCGACATAGGCAATCACCTGCCCCTGTTTTACCGTTTGCCCTTTGGAAACCAGCATTTTACTGCAATGCGCATAGCGTGTATACACACCGTTGCCGTGGTTGATATAGACATTATAGCCCCAACTGTAATGCATTTCTGCCGAGTACACAACGCCGTCCGCCGCGGCGCGGATTTCCTTGCCGTAGGTGTTGCCCGTTGCGCCCGCCGTGACAAAATCAATGCCCTTGTGGTTGGCGTATCCGTACCAGCCCGCCGAAATAATCACATTCGGATATTGCAAGGGGCAAATCATCCCTTTGGAAGAAACGGGATAATTGGACGAACCGCTGTTATTGATGGAACCGCTGCCGTTTTCCATCTCCTCGGATTTTTTGCGGTCATATTCTTCTTTTTCGCGTTCGATTTGCGCGATTTGGCTTTGATATTCTGCGCTGTTTTCATCCAGCTTATAAATATAATTGTTTAAATTGGCAACCTTTTGCTCCAAGGAGGACTGCTTCGTGTCTAAGGTGCTCAATGCCGACTTTTGCTCCGCACGGTCAGCGGCAACCGAATCGCGTTCACTTTGCACGGCGGCCTGTTTTTCCAAAACGGCTTTTTGGTCTGCATCCAATTTTTCTTTGGTCGCATTCAAATCGTCAATATCCGCCTGCAAATCGGCTACAAGCGCCGTATCATGGTCGGAAATACGCTTAATCAGTTCGATACGGGTTAAAAAGGTTTCAAAATCCTTTGCACTCAACAAAATTTCCAGTGTCGAGGTTTCCCCCGCCATATAGGCGGCGCGCAAGCGCGCGCTCAATGCATCATATGTAACGCTGATTTGCGCTTCCAATTCCGCCTGTTTTGCCTCAGCGTTGTCCATTTCCACCTGTAAATCGTCAATCTCGCGTTGATATTGTTCAATAATCGCGTCTTTTTCCGCGATTTGGCTGTTGAGCTGCGCAATTTTGTCGTTATAGACATCCATTTGCTCTTGTAACAGGTCTATTTGTTCTTTCAACTCCGCCGCGCTTTGCTCCGATGCGGCTTTTTTATCATTTGCAGCCGCAATTTTATTTTCAAGCGCGTCAATTTCCGCTTGGAAGTCCCGTTCCGCGCTGACAGGGAACGCGGCGGTGGATAGGAAAACAGCGCAAATCACAAAAACGCTGACAGCGCGCTGTAAAAAACGCTTACTCATTGCTGACTACACTCCCTTGTTCTTTCAAATATTTATTCATCGAAATCATACTGCCGAATCCGCCTGTAAAGATGCCGATGGCCAAGAACACACCTAAAATCTGCAAGGCATACTGTGAAAAAGGCACCATACTGAAACCGAAACTCATCAGTAAATCGGAGAACGATACAGACGCCAATTCATAAAGACCGCACAAAACGCCCAAGGAAATGACGCTTGCGATAATGCCGATGAGCACACCCTCGACCAAAAACGGCCAACGAATAAACCAGTTCGTAGCACCGACGGCTTTCATAATATTGATTTCAAGCTTGCGGCTGAACATGGTGATGCGAATGGTATTCGCAATAATAAACAGCGCAACCAAAAACAGCATCACCACAAGCCCGATGCTGACGATGGTGACCGCACGGCGAATCGACAGCAGTTTGCTTGCCAAATCGCTGTTTTCCCGCACCGAGCTGACACCTGAAATGGTTTTGATTTGCGCAACGGTAGCGGAAAACTGCGTCAAATCCTTTAAAGTGACTTTATATGCATCCGGCAAGGGGCATTCCGTAAAGCCTTCAAAAACGGCGCTGTCGCCGCCCATCGATTCAATCTGGGCGCGGAAGGCATCCTCTTTCGGAATAAATTCACAGCTTTCGATGTTTTCCATATTCTGCAATGCCACACCGACACCGGAGGTGGTGAGGTCATCGCTGTCCATTTCCACATAGACCATCACCACATTTTGCGCTTCCACCTTGTCAAGCAAGGCATCAATATTGAAAAATGCCATTGCCCCGACGCCGATGATGACAAGGCAGGCAAGCAAAACCGTAACCGACGCCAAGGTCATTAAACGGTTCACCCAGATATTGCGAAAACCCTCACGGGTTAAATATTTTAAGCTCGAGCCCTTCATTGCGCATCACCTCCGTTTTGCACCTCGGACAGATACGCCGAATAATCAATATCGTCCTCTGCCAAATCCGCATCATCCAAGCCGTAATTCTGCATAAAGTCCTCTAAATCCTTATCGACATTCGGCTGGAAATAGAATGCGGACGGACGGCTCTCCTCGACCTTGTTATCAGCGAGGACTTCTTCCTTGGTCGGGGATGCGGCAGGCACTTCTGCGGTCGGCTGTTGCGACGCAGGTGCGGGTGCAGGCACTTGCTCGGTCGGATAATTCTTTTCAATCGCGGCATAATCATCGGGCAGTTTGTCTGTATCGCTGGTATCGGAAATCACAGCGCCCTCCTCAATCGTGATGACGCGGTGGTGGAAATGGCGCACCAAATTGTGCTCATGTGTAACCATAACCACGGTCGTGCCGTTCGCATTGATATGATTTAACAAATCCACGATTTCATAGGACATTTCGGGGTCGATATTCCCCGTCGGCTCGTCCGCAATCAAAATACCTGCATTGTTGACGAGTGCACGCGCCAACGCCACGCGCTGCTGTTCCCCGCCCGAAAGCTGGGTCGGGAACTGACGCGCTTTGGAGGTCAGCCCCACCAAACTCAAAATATAGGGCACACGCTTGCGGATTTCCTTTTCCTTCGCGCCGATAACACGCATGGCAAACGCCACATTGTCAAACACGGTCATCGTAGGAATTAAGCGGAAATCCTGAAACACAATGCCCATCGTGCGACGTAACATCGGGATTTCTTTTTTCTTCATGGTGTTTAAATTAAACCCGTTAATCTGCACCGTGCCGCTGTTGGCTACCTGCTCACGCATAATCAGTTTTAAAAATGTACTTTTGCCCGCGCCCGAAGACCCGACGATAAACACAAATTCGCCGTCTTCAATACGAATGCTGACATTCCGAAGTGCTTCGGTGCCGTTGTCATATGTTTTGGAAACATTTTTGAATTCAATCACTGTTTGCTACCTTCCTTGTTTTCCCAGCCTCACACAATCTATCAAAACTTGCTCAATGTTACGAAAAAAACGGCGGTAAAAATTCGCATACGCAAAAATCTACCGCCTAACATTATACCATAAAATTGTCGATTTTGTAACCGTTTTATGCCCAATTACGAGAATTCTGTACTTTTCACAAAAACGGACGCATCAACTGTGCAATTTCCACAGAAAAAACGCAATATTTTGTGAACAAATTGCAAACACACGGCACAAATTGTATGTTTTAATACTTCACGGGATTGGAATCGAGGTACTTTTTCACCATCAACGCCACTTTGAATACGATAGCGTCATCAAACTCGCGCAGGTCTAACCCTGTGAGCTTTTTGATTTTTTCCAATCTGTAAACCAATGTATTTCTGTGGACAAACAGCTTGCGGGAGGTTTCAGAAACATTCAGGTTGTTTTCAAAGAATTTTTGAATGGTAAAGAGGGTTTCCTGGTCCAAAGAATCAATCGACCCGCGTTTAAACACTTCCTTCAAGAACATTTCGCAAAGCGTGGTCGGTAACTGATAAATCAAACGGGCAATACCGAGATTATCGTAGCTGACAATCGTTTTTTCGGTATCAAACACCTTGCCGACTTCCAAAGCAACCTGTGCTTCACGGAAGGAGCGTGCCAAATCCTTAATCCCCTCCACCGTTGTGCCGATGCCGACCAAAACATGGGAATAAAACTCCGCGCCGAGGCTGTCGGAGATAGAGCGCGCCAGTTTTTCAAGGTCTTTGGTGTCCACATTCGGCTTGACCTCTTTAATCAGCGCAATGTCGGTTTCATTCAGATTGATGACGAAATCCTTGTTTTTGTCGGGGAACAAATTCTGAATAACATCAAACGCGGAAATATCCACATGCTCGGTAATCCGAATTAAAACCACCACGCGGCTTACATCGTTATTGAAACGCAGTTCACGCGCTTTCAAATAAATGTCGCCGGGCAGAATATTGTCTAAAATGATATTCTTAATAAAATTGCCGCGGTCATATTTTTCATCATAATACTGCTTAATTCCGGAAAGAGACACCGCCATAATCGCAGTATATTTTAGGGCAAGCTCATCATCGCCCTCGACAAACACGGCATATTCCGGGTGCATATGCGAGCCAAACGCCTTATAGGCAAAGCCGCCGACCGTTAAAGGTTCTGTGCTTTGAAATACCGCATTCACCTCCGGAGAAAGCACCTCACCGATTCTGCCGAGTTCGCTGCACGAAATGATGGTGCCGGTTTCATCAATCACGCCGATGGTTCTGTCTACCGCATCCGTCATTTGATGAACGATTGTCTGAAAGAGTCTGTTGGACATGGGTTCATCCC
>JBJEPV010000169.1:0-6655 GCA_051881415.1 Candidatus Fimenecus sp. | reverse complement strand
TTTTGTGCTATTGGCGATCCTTCGCTTCGCTCAGGATGACAAATTATCCCCACAAACCCCAATTTATATGTAAAATAGGTATACAATATGATTTTATTTTGTATCGGCGATGTGGTATCGGCGGTCGGCGTGGACAAGCTGACGCGTACCCTGCCGCGATTTAAAAAAGAACACCGTGTCGATGTTGTGATTGTCAACGGTGAAAACGCCGCGGTCGGCAACGGGCTTTTGCCCGCAAGCGCCGACTTGCTGTTCGCCGCAGGGGCGGACTGTATTACGGGCGGTAACCACACCTTTCGCCGCCGCGAACTCTATGAGTATTTGGACGAATCCCCCTATTGTTTGCGCCCGGCGAATTACAGGGACGATGCACCCGGCAAAGGCTTTTGCGTGATAGACAAGGGCTTTGTGCGCGTGGGTGTGGTCAATATTATGGGCACGGTATTTATGGAACCGTTGGAAAACCCCTTTGACTGCGCCGACCGAACGCTTTCGGCGCTCAAAGACGAGGTGGATTTCACGGTGGTGGATTTCCATGCTGAGGCGACCGCCGAAAAACGCGCGCTTGGGTTTTACCTCGACGGCAGGGCGGCGGCGGTGGTCGGCACGCACACCCATGTGCAAACGGCGGACGAGCAGATTTTGCCGCACGGCACGGCGTATATCACCGACCTCGGTATGACAGGCCCCGTGCAGTCGGTTTTGGGCGTGACGCCGGAACTCGCGATTGAAAAAATGCGCACCAATTTGCCTGTGCGCTTTCAAAATCCCGACGGCGAATGCTTTATGCAGGGCTTGCTTGTCGAAATCGACAAAAAAACGGGCAAGGCTTTGCGCGTGGAACGCGTTTCGATTTGATATTTATACCGATTTCGGTAAATTCTATAAGAGGACGGTGAACGGAATGAAACGAAAAGCGCTTGGCGCTTTGGCGCTGTTTTTGACCTTTGTACTGCTGTTTTGCAGTTGCACGGGCGGCGGCGAACCGACGGAAAACGGCGAAAATCCCGCGGATACAGGAAACGAAACGGTGCAGCCGCTGTCGGTTTCTTTGCCGTATTATGAAAGCGATTCTCTCAATCCGTATTTTGCCGTCAGCACGGAAAACCGCGCGCTCGCGTCGCTGTTTTATGCGCCACTGTACCGCGTAAACGCGGATTATTCGGCAAAATCCGTGCTTGCCGAACGCTTGGACGGCGGCACTTCGTATACCGTCACGCTGAAAACCGCCGTATTTTCAAGCGGGAAATCGGTGACAGCGGCGGATGTTGTCTATTCGTTTAATCTTGCCAAAAACAGCGCATGGTACGGTGCGCGCCTTGCGAACGTGCAGTCCGCAAAGGTACAGGGCAACGCGGTGGTCTTTACGCTTTCTGCGCCGGAACGGTATTTTGAAAATCTGCTGACCTTCCCCGTGGTGCAACAGGGCACGGCGGATACTGCCGACGCGGTACCCGTGGGGTCGGGGGCGTTTGTTTTGTCTGCCGACGGCACGGTGACGGAAAATCCGCACAGTACCCGCGGCGCGGTGCAGTCGGTACAGCTTGTGCACATCAAAGACGCAAGCCACCTCGGCAATGCGCTGGAAATCGGCAATATTGATTTTGTCTTTGACGATTTTGCGGACGGCAACTATACGCGCATTGTCGCGCAAAACACCTTTGTCACGATGAACAATTTGGTCTATCTCGGCATCAACTGCACGGCGGGCGCGCTGACCTCGGCGGCGGTGCGCACGGCGATTTATTACGCGGCGGACAAGGACAATGTTGCCGCTTCGGCGTATCGCGGCTGTGCCGAAAGCGCCGCGCTCCCCTTTCACCCCGCGTTTTGCAAAGCGCAGGGGCTGGTTCTTGGGCAGACCGCGGCAGACGCGGCGCGCGCTTCGGAAATCCTCGGCAAAATCGGCTACAACCGCTATGACAAAAACGGGCGGTTAACGAACGGGCAGAACACCTTGGACATGACAATTTTGGTTAACGGTGCAAACGGATTTCGCCTGTCGGCGGCATATGCCGTGGCGGACAATCTCAACGCGGCGGGCTTTTCGGTCACGGTGGAAAATGTCAGTGACGAGGTTTACGGCGCGCGGATTGCCTCAGGCGCATTTACGCTGTATATCGGGGAAGTGAAGCTCGGCGAAAATATGAGCCTGTCGCCGTTCTTCGGCGGCGCGGCATCGGCGGGGGCAGACAGCGCCTTGCCCGTCAACGCCGTCTACACTGCGTTTGCGGCGGGGGAAGTTTCCCTGTCGGAATTTGCAAACGCCTTTTTGGACGATATGCCCTTTGTGCCGCTTTGCTACCGCGCGGGGCTTGCGGCATACAGCCGCTCGGTTGCCCCCGATTTTTCGGCGGCGGCGTATGACATTTACGGCGACATTACCCTGTGGACTGCCGCATAAAAAGGCAAAATGTTTGCAAAAACAGGCAAATGCTGTTCAAAAAACTGTCAAAATGTTTTGTAAAAAGATTGACGGCGCATTTTGTTCGTTGTATAATAATATACCAATGCTTTTTGAAAAGGAGCGTTTCGCATGATTAAAATCGAAAACCATTTGGGAAATATCGAGATTAACGATGCTTATTTTTCCGATTTAATCGGACATACCGTAACCTCCTGCTTCGGTGTTGCCGGCATGGCAAACAGCGGCGCTTCGCAAGGGCTTCGCGCGTTTTTCTTCCGCGGCAGAAATTATTTGGACCAAGGCGTGCAGGTGAAATCCGCCGGCACGGATTTGGTAATTGATTTGCATATTTTCGTCACTTACGGCGTTAACATCTCTGCGATTGCGGACAGCATCGTCAACAAGGTGCGCTACACCGTGGAGCAAGCGACCGGGCTTACCGTCAACAAGGTCAATGTGTTTGTGGACGGTATGAAGGAATAAGGAGTCAGTTTGAGAATGGTACTTACAGGTGAAAGCTTAAAAAACGCCTTTATTTCGGGCGCAAACAATATTCAAAACCACAAAAAGGATGTGGACGCACTCAATGTGTTTCCCGTGCCGGACGGCGACACGGGCACGAATATGTCAATGACCATCGGCGCGGCGGTGCGGGAATTGCAGGTTTTGGGCGAAGCGGATGTCGCTACGGTTTCCAAAAAGGCGGCATCGGCGCTTTTGCGCGGTGCGCGGGGGAATTCGGGCGTGATTTTATCGCTGATTTTCCGCGGGCTCTCAAAAGGCTTAAAGGGCTTGGAAACCGCCGACGGCGTACAATTTGCGGCGGCGCTTGACCTCGGGCGCGAGGCGGCGTACAAAGCCGTGATGAAGCCGACGGAAGGCACGATTTTGACCGTGGTGCGCGAGGCTTCGGCGGCGGCGGTCGCGTCGAAAGAGACCGATTACAAAAAGGTACTGGAAATCATTGTCGCCGCGGCACAAGACGCCCTTTTAAAAACACCGGAAATGCTCCCCGTTTTAAAAGAGGCGGGTGTGGTGGACGCCGGCGGGCAGGGCTTCCTCTATATTTTAGAGGGCATGAAAAGCTATCTGTTAGACGGCGTGATGATTGAAAATCAGGACGAAGCGGCAAACGGCGCCAAAGGCGACGCGGCGAAAGAAACCCCGCAGGTGCAGTACGGCTACCGTTGCGCGTTCACCGTGCACAAAACGAAAGACGCGAAATCCGGTACGCCGAAATTAAAGGCGTATTTAGAGTCGGTCGGCGGCGCGGTCTCGGTGACCGAGAACGGAGATACCGTCAAGGTGCAGATTTGCACGGACGCACCGGGCAATGTGTTGCAAAACGCATTGGACTGCGGGTATCTTACCGATATACAAATTGAAAATATCCGCGAAGCGAAAACGGTACAGCCCTCTGCGGCAAAGGAGACAAACGCAGAGAAGATGTCCGAAACCGACGAAGCGGCGCAAACGGACGCACCGCTTACGCGCGCCGAGCCCGAAAAGGAATACGGCTTTGTGGCTGTGGCGGCGGGCGACGGCGTAACCGAATTGTTTAAAGAACTCGGCGCGGATGTTGTGGTGTCGGGCGGGCAGACGATGAACCCAAGCACCGACGATATTCTGCAAGCGGTCGAGGCAACGCCCGCACGCCATGTGTTTGTGTTGCCGAACAACAAAAATATCATTATGGCGGCGGAACAGACCGTCAACCTTGCCGACCGCGGCGTGAGCGTGCTGAGCACCAAAACCGTGCCGCAGGGCATTACGGCAATGCTCAGCTTTGACCCGTCGGCAAGTCCCGAGGAAAATCACCTGCAAATGATGAAGGGTGCCGAGAGCGTGCACACCGCGCAGGTGACCTTTGCCGCGCGCGACAGCGAAATGAGCGGCGAGCGCATCAAAAAAGGGCAAATCCTCGGTATGGAGGACGGCAAAATCACCTTGGTGGACAACGATTTGGTCGATGTCGCCTACCGCGTGACGCGCCGCCTTGTGAAAAAACACAACGGTTCCATCATCACGATTTTATACGGCGAGGAAACCGAAGAAGCCGTTGCCGACGCACTTTGCGCGCGTTTGCAGGGGCGGTTCCCGAATGCGGAAATCAATGTGATAAACGGCGGTCAGCCGGTGTATTACTTTATCGTATCGGTCGAATAAATCCGCCGTAAAGAGGCTTGGGTATGCAACTGAAATCCGATATAAAATATGTAAAGGGTGTCGGGCCGACACGCGCCGAAGCGTTTTATAAGCTCTCGGTGCCGTCGGTCGGCGCCCTTTTGCGCTATTATCCGCGCGCGTATGAGGATTGGAGTCAAATTGTGCCCATACACGAGTTGCAGGCGGGCGAGAATGCTTGTATTCGCGCCACCGTTTGCCACACGCCGACGAAAATCCGTATCCCCGGCGGCACCCTGCTTTTCAAAACCACCGTCACCGACGGCGCAGGGCTTTTGAATTTGACTTTTTTTAATAACAAATACATACAAAATCAGTTAAAAGAGGGCGAGGAGTATCTGTTTTTCGGCAAACCCGCGCAAAATCGCTACGGCGCGTTGGAAATGGCGTCACCGCTGTTCCAAAAGCCGCAAAGCGCGCACCGTATTCGCCCGATTTACCCCGCCACGGCACAACTCAACACCAAAACGATTGAACGCTGTGTGCAAAATGCGCTCGACGCGCTCGAAACGGAAATCCCCGACTTTTTGCCGCGCGAAATCCGCGAAAAAAACGGGCTTTGCACCTTGGATACCGCCATTCGCCATATCCATTTCCCGCCGGACGAAGAACGCCTTGCCGCGGCGCGCAAACGCTTGATTTTTGATGAATTATTCCTGTTACAGCTCGGGCTTTTGCAAATGAAAAGCCGCACGCAAACGCTGTCGACCGACTGCGTGCTGAAAACCGATTATACGGGCGCGTTTGCCGCCCGCTTGCCGTTTTCTTTTACAGGGGCGCAAAGCCGCGCTGTGGGAGAGGCGATGCGCGATATGCAGTCGGGCGAGCCGATGAACCGCCTGTTGCAGGGCGATGTCGGTTCGGGCAAAACGGCGGTCGCGGCGGCGCTTATCTATTCCGCGGCGAAAAACGGCTTTCAGTCGGCAATGATGGCACCGACAGAGGTGCTTGCCGAACAGCATTACCGCACATTCCAAAACTTCTTTGCGGGGACAGGCATAGAGGTCGTTTTGCTGACGGGCTCTGTCTCCGCCGCCGAAAAGCGTGCCGTTAAGGCGAAACTCAAAAGCGGCGAAGCCGCGCTTGCAGTCGGTACGCACGCGCTTATCCAGGAAGATGTCGATTTTGCGCGGCTCGGTCTTTGCATCACTGACGAACAGCACCGTTTCGGCGTTGCCCAGCGCGCAAGCCTTGCGGCAAAGGGCGACAATCCGCATATTTTGGTGATGTCCGCCACGCCCATTCCGCGTACCTTAGGGCTGATTTTATACGGCGACCTGAATGTTTCGGTGCTCGACGAACTGCCGCCCGGACGGCAGACCGTGGACACCTACCGCGTGGGCACGAGTTACCGCCCGCGCATCTATAAATTTATTGAAAAGCATATCGCCGCGGGCTTGCAGGCGTATATTGTCTGCCCGTTGGTCGAAGAAGGCGAATTGGATTTGGCGCCCGCCGAGGAATACTGTAAACGGTTGCAGAACGGCGTGTTTCACCACCGCCGTGTGGGGCTTTTGCACGGCAAAATGAAGCCGAAAGAAAAGGATAAAATTATGCGCGCGTTTTCCGCGGGCGAAATCGATATTTTGGTCTCCACCGTGGTGGTCGAGGTCGGCGTGGATGTGCCGAACGCCGCCGTAATGGTCATAGAAAACGCAGAACGGTTCGGGCTGTCGCAGTTGCACCAACTGCGCGGCAGAGTCGGGCGCGGCACGGCAAAAAGCACCTGCATTTTGGTGTCGGACGCGCAAAATGACGAGGCAAAGGCGCGGTTTGACATTTTGTGCGAAACCAATGACGGTTTCAAAATCGCCGATGCGGATTTAAAACTGCGCGGGCCCGGCGATTTCTTCGGCAAGCGCCAGCACGGACTGCCCGCCTTGCGGCTTGCGGATATTCTGCGCGACACGGAATTGTTGCTGACCGTACAGCGCGAAGCGGTGGATTTTTTGAAAGCAGATGCACAGCTCGAAAAGCCCGAGCACGCCGCCATCAAACGGCAGTTGGATAAAATGTTTGCCGCCACCCAATCGTAAATTTTGTATCGTTGGTTTTGCGTCGTCG
>JBJEPV010000168.1:0-6732 GCA_051881415.1 Candidatus Fimenecus sp. | reverse complement strand
TTTGGCGCACACGTTCATGGGCGGATCGCAATCTTGTGAACTGTCTGTTGACCGTGATCGGCAAATCCGACAATTCACAGGGCGTTTTCGGTCAAGGCAACACAACGGGTTATGTCGAGGATGCAAGCGTTTATTATGGCGTATTGCAGACAGGCACGCTGAACGACAAAGGACAGTTTTTCGGATACAACACAACCGTTGAACAAGTCAAGGTGTTCCACATCGAAGGATGGTGGGGCGATCAATGGGATCGTGTTGTCGGTCTTATCAGCGATCACGGCAAAGTGAAAGTGAAGATGACACCCCCGTACAATCTGACGGGAGAGGGATACACCGACACCGGCATTGATCTTTCCGCGCTCACAAGCGGATATGTCAAGACAACTGCAATGCACGAATACGGCAGAATTCCAACAAGTCTTGGCGGCAGCGCATCCACCTATGTTTGCGATTATTTTTGGATGAACGCAGACATCGTGGCGGTTGCGCTTGTCGGCGGTATCTGCAGCGACGGTGCGAATTGCGGCGCGGCGTGCTTGTACTTGATCCGCGCGGCTTCCCGCGCGGATTGGTCGATTGGGGTGGCTCTTTCTTGTGAACAGCCTTCAGCGGCGTAAGCCGCGGGGGGATCGGGGGATTTATCCCCCGCAATAAAAACATATAAGCATTCATAAAACGGTATAACCGGGATACACGGCACGCTGTTCCGGCGTTCTGTTCGGTGTTTCGTGCGCTTGTCGGCGGTAACTGCAACAACGGTGCGAATTGCGGCGCGGCGTACTTGAACTTGAACAACGCGGCTTCCAACGCGAATTGGACGATTGGGGTGGCTCATTCTTATCATAATCGTAATTGAGTAATGTGCTGTGTATTCCGCGCCGCTTGGCGATAATTAGACCGATGAAGGAATGGGTTAGTAAGCCGGAAGGCTCAACGCTCATTAGGTGATAAGAAAGAAGAATATATGAAAAGTTATAACGGGCAATTCGACAGAATGCTTGGATGCGAAAATGTGAAGCAATGTTTTTACAAGGCGGCAAAGCGTAAGCACAAAAGCCGCGCACGGGGTAAACGCCCCGGCGATCCGCGAAAACAGCCATTTGAAAGCGTTGGCGATGTCCTTGCGAACATCGAAAACGAAGTGCCGATTTTCATTGATCTTGTAAAAACGGATACCATCGAGATCATAAAACACGAAGAACATCAAATCAACGAAAACAACAGCAAGAAACCGCGCAACATCATTCAGCCGGATTATAAGTATGAACAAGTGTTGCATCATTGCATCGTTAGTCAATTACAACCGATCATCATGCACGGTTTATATGAATTTGCATACGGCAGTATCCCGAAAAGAGGGGTACACGCGGGAAAAAAGGTTTTGGAAAAGTGGATTCGGAAATATGACGGCAAGAAATTTTATGTCGGACAAGGTGACATCACGGGATTTTATGACAACATCGATCTTGATATTCTTGAATCGAAGTTGGCGAAAGTGTGCCGCGACAAAAGATTTTTGCACATCAATCACCGTGTCATTTCCGTTCATGAGAAAATCACGATTGAAAACGGTGTGCGCCGCCGCAGATTTATTCCGAAAGGCTTTTACACATCCGGGTGGTACGGACATTTGATGCTGAAGGAATTCGATCATTTTGTTGTGCAGTTGCCGGGCGTGGATCACTATATGCGATATGCGGATGATTTTGTCATAACGGGCAAGAACAAAAAGAAGATCCACGCGGCGATGCAAGCAATCGCGGAATACCTTGCGGGCAATCTTCATTTGCAGATCAAACACACATGGCAAGTGTACCGATTTGAACATCCCGTCAAAGGCGCGTTCGATAAGAACGGCAAACCGAAAACCAAAGGGCGTTTTATTGATTTCATGGGATTTCAATTTCACTACAACAGGACAACCATGCGCAAGCGAAATTTGTGCGCATCGCGCCGAAAAGCACACAGAATCGGAAAGAAAACGAAGGCGACATGGTACGATGCAGCGGGCATGATTTCCCGCATGGGGTTGTTCAAGCATACGGACACATACAACTATTATCTAAATCACATCAAACCGTGGGTGAACATACGGAAGATGAAACGAACAATCAGCAATCACAGCCGAAAGGAGAACAAAAAACATGACAAATTGGAAGCAGATCACAGGATCACAGGCAGAACGCCCGGCGGAGGTGGATACGGTATCATCCCCCACAACGGTGTATTTGCGTAAGAACATCACGCAGATCACCAAAAAGGACGAAAGCGGCAAGGAAGAAACCATGTGGCAGTATGACGAGCGCGAAATGACCGTGGCGGAATACGCCGATTATCTTGCATCGCTTGAAACGCCCGCGACAAAGATGATTATGCAATCTTTGTCCGCAATCGAACTTGGCATGGAAGAAATCGCACTTGGAATGGAGGTGTAATACATGGAACATAGTGCAAAGTTTGATTCGCTGAATGCGAAATACAAGATGGGTTATATCACGAAGGAAACGCTTGCGGGATGGGTATCCATCAACAACAAACGCCCCGGCAGAGGTATCACCGCGGAGGAATATGAGGAAATCACCGGCGAAGCATACGAAGGTGATGCGTGATGTCGTTGATCGAAATCATTGACAAACTGTGCCATGTCACAACGGTTTTGGCTGATCTTGTACGGGAGCAATCCAACATCATCGCACAATCCGATGTTTGCATCATGGACGATGGCGCAGACGGCACAACAATTTCGGACAAGATGAATCAAGCATATGACGAACTTGACGAAATTGAAATGGCGTTGCGCAAAATCTAAACCAAAGGAACGGAGGAGCAAATGTATATCGATGCAAATTCGATCATTTTGATCGGCGGCGTTTTAACCGCTATTCTTGGAATCGGCGGGGTGGTTGTAGCCGTCATCAAATGGGTGCTTGCGCAAAATAAGCAATCCGCCGATATTTCTGCATTGCGACAACTTCATGAAAAAGACATGGAGGAATTCAGAAAGAAAGAAGCGGAGAAAAATCAAGCGATTCAAGACGAATTGTGCGTGCTGTCATATGCAATGCTTGCATCCCTTGACGGGTTGAAACAACTGCATTGCAACGGAGAAGTGACAAAGGCGCATGAAAAACTTGAAAAGCACTTGAACAAGCAAGCACACGGACAACACAACAGTTGAAAAAAAGAAAGGAATCACGAACATGAAAATTGATTGGAAACAGAAGTTGACAAGCCGCAAGTTTTGGGCGGCAATCATCGCATTTGTGACCGCTGTATGCGCAGCATTCGGCATCGAGCAGATCACAACCGAACAGATTATTGCAATCATTTCGGCTGTGTCCGCGCTGATCGCATACATCATCGGCGAAGGCTTGGTGGATGCGGCACGCAGCAAGGCAACAGGAAACGAAAACACCGTGCAGAAAACAGACGGCGCGGCGCAGGATGATGACAGCGAAACGGGGTGTGAATAATGTCATTCAAGATCACGATTGATCCCGGTCACGGAAAGAACGGGAACAAATCGCCGAACAACACAAAGTATATCGAAGGCACACAGATGTGGCATCTTGCAAACAAACTGAAAACCGCGCTTGAAAAATACGGGTTTGATGTTTTAACCACAAGACCGAACATTACAGACGATCCTTCGCTTTCCGCACGCGGAAAGATGGCAGGAAATAACGATTGTTGTCTGTTTCTTTCGCTTCACAGCAATGCGCCCGGAAAGAGAGCGGACGGAACATACAGCAAAAGTGTGACCGGCACGGTTGTGTATTACAGCATGACCGATTCGGAAAACAAAGTGTTGGCGGACAGGCTTGGAAACAAGGTGTCCGAACTCATGGGGCATTATTTCCGTGGAAGTTTGACAAGGCAGTATCCAAACAAACCGGGCGTTGATTATTATGGCGTGATCCGCGCGGCGGCACAGAGCGGGTGCAAACGCGCCATGTTGATCGAACACGGATTCCACACAAACATAAACGATTCAAATTTCCTTTTGGTCGATGCGAATTTGGAAAAGATCGCAAATGCCGAAGCGGAGATTATCGCAAACTATTTCGGGCAGAAAGCGCAGACAGACACCGCCGATCCGCCCGCAGAAACGCCCACAACGCCCGCGGCGTTCAATGTTGGGGATGTTGTCAACTTCAATGGCAACGTGCATTATACAAGCGCAAACGCCGCAAACGGCAAGGCGTGCAAGGGCGGAAAAGCAAAGATCACGCAGATATACCAACTCGGCAAAGCAAAGCATCCGTATCATCTTGTGAGAGAGAGCGGCGGCGCGACAGTTTGGGGATGGGTTGATGAAAAGGATGTTTCGGCAATCACAGCAACCGCCCCCGCCGCAAAGTATTCGCCCGCCGTTGGCGATGCTGTAAAGATCAACAGCGGCGTGACAGCATACAGCAACGGTGTGAAAATGCCCGCATGGGTACGATCCGCAACACTCTATATTCGGCAGATTGAGAAGAACGGAACAATTCTGCTTGTATCCACAGAAAAAACAAAAAAGGTTTACACCGGGCGCGTGAAGGCATCCGATGTTCACAAAGCATAAGGAGGACAACATCATGTTTTATGTTGGTGAAAAATTCGACATCGCAGAAAATAAGTCATACAAGACACAGAACGGCGCAGAAAAGGCAGCAGAAGCCGCGGGCGCATATGTCTTTGATGATGACGGCAACATCGTTTTCCCCGCCGCAGAAGCGGCAGAAACCGCTGAAACCGTCAACATCATCGGGCGTGCAACCGTTGTGTTCAACGGCAAATTGCGCGTGAGAAACGCGCCATCGTTTGCGCCGGAAACGGAATGCGGGTTGATGTGCAAGGGTGACACCGTGGATGTTATTGACACCGTGGAATCCGATGACGGCAAACCGATGTGGAAAACCGCTGAAGGAAACTTCATCAGCGCGGATGAAGCGCACACGGCATTTGTTGAAGTATAAAAACATATAAAGAGAGCGGGCAGCCTTGTGTGAGGTTGTCCGCTCTTTTTTCGTATTTTATAAATGGTTATTTCCGCGCAAGCAAATATACAACGATATTGCATCCGTATTTCATACCGTCATCCCCGCCGGTGATTTCGGTGATTTCGCCGTACATGAATAATTCTTTTTCATGTGAATCCATAAAGTCTGAAATATCACCCGCGAGAGATTCCTTCAGATTGCCGATTTGACAGCCATCCTCCAAATGAACTGCATATGCAGGTTTGCCGTCATAATCAAATTCACGGAATATCAAAGAATCGCCTCCGTGCGCATATTCAATATTTAGTTGGCGATCTGTGCCGTCATCGTTTTCATATGTAACGCCAACAACCTTCGTGTGATAGGTTTTGACAACATCAAAATTATTTACATCAACATCAGACAAATAGATTTTTGCGCCATCGCTGAAACAATAATGCGGCGGATCGGCTTGCGGCACTTCATTTGGCGTTTGATGTGATGCGGGAGCGGGCGCGGCAATGTGCGCATTGGCAGCATTGCGGCGGCTCAATTCTTTTGATATGAGGTAGGAACGCCAAAGCAGAAACGCGCCGATTGCCAAACAGATCGGATGAATCAGAACAATGCAGACGATGCCCCATATTGTATATGACTTTTTGTTCTTTTCAAGTTTGGCATCCGTGATGCCGTTATACATCGCCTGTATTTTCTCTTGTGTGTACGGATTTTTCATTTTAACCTCCCGCCGCGCCATTGGCGGCACTAACTATTATAACATCGTCACCACGCAAACCGTGTCGAAATAAACGGAAAATTGTTGCTAAACTTTTAATTCTGATCTTTAACATACTTCCCCTATTATTATATGCGAAAATATATATAAAGTCAAGAATCTTTCCGATCATTAGCACATCGAGAGGGCAAAAGTCAATGAAAATTTACAATTACAATGGCAAAAAGAACATATGCGGCGATAGGATACATCAAGCAAGAACAACGCAAAGATTATCACAAGCCGATTTGGCGGCGCGGATGCAGATCGAAGGCGTGATATTAGAGCGCGACAGCATCAGCCGCATCGAGATCGGCACGCGGTTTGTATGCGATTATGAATTGATGATATTCGCCCGCGTTCTGAAGGTGTCCGCCCTGTGGCTTTTAGGGTTAGAATAACAAAACGCACGCCCGTGTGATCGAACACATGGCGTGCAATTTTTTTGAAAATTTTTTCAATTATTTTCGCAAAACCTCTTGACATACTATCAATAGTATGTTATAATATATACAGAAAGAAAGAGAGGGGGTGAACGAAATGGAAAAGCCAAAAACGCAGATGGGCGAAATAGAAAAAGCCTTGCAAGAAGTGGCAAACGCTGTTAAGAGTAACGAAGCCGTGGAAAGCATCAAAGTTACATTAACATTCAAAAAGCCGAAATCAAGCAAGGCAACCAAAGAAAGCAAATAATCGCTTTCATAGGCAGGATGGGGCGAAACGCCCCGTCCGTAAGTCCTATTATACCATAAAAAACCGCCGATGTCAAGCGGCGCAGATCGGAAAGGACTTGAAAACATGGAACATTTGAAATTCATTCGCAACGCTGAAGGCAAGATCACACGCCGCATCATCACAGATCGTGCATACATCGAAAACAAAACGCTGTATGTGGACGGCAAACCGTGGGCGATGATCGGCGGAACATTCGACATGAAAGAAGCGATCAGAACGGGAAAATTATTTCAATAAACCGAGCGGGGCGGATTCCCC
>JBJEPV010000167.1:0-6739 GCA_051881415.1 Candidatus Fimenecus sp. | reverse complement strand
CGGCGGAAATTATCGTCAAGGTCAACGGCAAATATGTCGGCGGTGTGGACCCGAACCGCGACCGTACTTTACTGTCGCCGTATTTAGAGCCGAACTGTGAAAAACTGCATTTTGAAATGCAGGGCTATAACCGTTCCAAGCCCGATGACGAGCGCAATCCCGAATCGCTGTCCGTGCGCGGCTGCCGCCAAATTTTTGAGGGCGCGTATCTTACAACGGTCAATCACGATGTGTTGGATTTGGTCTATGATTTGGAATTGCTTTCGGATATTGCAGGCAGTGATTTGTTCAATGAGGATTACCGCGCGTTTTTAAACCGCGAACTGAACAACGCCTTGAATTTGATTGATTTTGAGGAAGATACACTTCCCGGGCTTGCGGACGCGAAGCGCTATGTGGAAGAAGTCATCTATAAAAATGACGATTACAAAGGCAACGGCGATGTGGCGCTGATTGCCCATTCGCATTTGGATATTGCTTACTATTGGCGGCGCATTCACGCCGTGCAGAAAAACTTGCGCACGGTGCTTATCCAACTGCGCTTAATGGACAGGTATCCCGATTTCAAATATACCCACACCCAAGCCTATACCTATGAAACCTTGGAAAGGTATTACCCCGAAGTGTTTGCGGAGTTAAAAGAGAAAATTGCCACAGGGCAGTTTGAACCCGTCGGCGCAATGTATGTCGAGCCTGACTGCAATATTCCCGCGGCGGAAAGTCTTATTCGGCAATGTCTTTATGGGCAACGGTATTTCCGTGAAAAATTCGGTACAACCGTGCAAAACTGTTGGTTGCCCGATGTGTTCGGCAACAGTTGGATTTTGCCGCAAATCCTCAAAAAAAGCGGCGTAGAGTATTTTGTGTCCAATAAAATGTCTACGTGGAACGATACCAACCGCTTCCCGCACAATAACTTTATTTGGAAGGGGATAGACGGCAGCGAGGTCTATGCCTGTGTGCCGCCCACGCACTTTATTACTTGGAATATGCCTTCCCAAATTCAGGAGAACTGGGAAGCCTATCAGGATAAAAACACAGGCGGGCAAACGATGTCTATGTTCGGTTACGGCGACGGCGGCAGCGGTTGCACCGAGGAAATGATTGAGTTAATGCACCGTTTTCAAAAACTGTCGATTATGCCCAAAACCGAGCATACGAGTGCCGCGGCATTTTTGGAAAAGAATTTGAAAGACAATCCCAATCTGCAAAAGTGGGACGGCGAGTTGTATTTAGAAATGCACCGCGGTACATTTACCACAAAAGCAAATATCAAAAAGCAAAACCGCAAGTTAGAATATAAACTGCGCGAAGCGGAAATTATTGCAACCTTGCGCGCGCTTTCCGGTAAACCCTATCCGCAGGAAACCTTGCGCGAATGCTGGAAAAAATTGTTAATCAATCAGTTCCACGATATTTTGCCGGGCAGTCATATCACGCCCGTTTACCGCGATGCAATGGCAGATTACGAAGCGGTTGACAGGGCACTTGACGAAATTATCGGCAACGGCACGCAGTATTTTAATTCCTTGAATTTCCCGCGGACAAGTTTAACCTTTGTGGAAAACGAAAACGGCGACAGCACGCGCTACGGCAAAACAGGCTTTTGGTGCTTCCCGAATTTGCCGGCTTTGCAAAACGGCGAAATCAAACGAAGCGTCGGCACGGCGAGCGAATGGTGCTTTGCAGACGGTGAGACGGCGGAAACCCCGTATTACAAAATCCGTTTTGCGCCCGACGGCAGTATTTTGTCGCTGTATGACAAAGCGCTTTCCCGTGAATGGGCAAACGGCGATTTTAACAAACTGAAATTCTACGAGGACAAGCCCGGTGTTTACGACGCGTGGGATATTTTGCCGAATTATAAAGACAAACCCGTGTTGCCGACTGTGTCGGAACCGTTGCATTTGACCGAGAAAAACGACGAGGTTGCCGTGTTGGAATGTACCCTCAAAGTCGGGCAAAGCACTTGGAAACGGTACATTCGCTTGTTCCGTCAGTCCCGCGGGATAGAAGTCGAAAATTTGGTGGATTGGCGCGAAAAGCACCGCCTTGCCAAAGCGGAGTTTTCGTGTAATGTTTTAACGCGCGAGGCACTTTGCGACCTCGGTGCGGGCTTTATCAAGCGCGAAACGCACAAAAATACCACTTGGCAACAGGCGCGCTTTGAGGTCTGCCACCACAAATGGTGCGACCTTGCGGAAACCGATGGCGGCGTGGCGCTCATCAACGACTGCAAATACGGTGTTGGATTTGAAGAAAACACGATGTCTTTAAGCCTTTTACGCGCAACCATTCGCCCCGACCCGACCAGTGATATGGGCGTGCACCGTTTCTGCTATCTCATTTTGCCGCACGACGGTGACGCAATATCGGCAAAAATCAACCAAATCGCGTTGGAATACAATATTCCGATTGTGAAAGCAGATGTCTCCTGTCAAAATACCTTTGACGGCTTATTCTTACAGGCAATGAAACTGTCCGAGGACGGTAAAATGGTGGTTGTCCGCTTGACCGAGTGCGACGGACACCGCGGCACATTGCACTTGCCGAAGAAGGTGAAACGCCTGAATATGTTGGAAGATGTTGAGGGCGAAAGCGCCGAAATTCCGTATAAGCCGTTTGAAATTCTCACATTGGGTATTGAAATTTAACGGGTATACATTTTTCAAAAACGACCAAGCAGAATTTATACTGTTTGGTCGTTGTTTTATGGTAAGGATACGCAAATTTGACAAAAATCTATGTTTTTGTTGCAATTTTTTGCTGATTTTGTTATCTTATCTATTGTAATAGAGAAAATGAGAAAGAGGTGCACGAATGCATTCGGAGTTTTCGGTACGGCTTGCAACCGTTGAGGACGCAAAAACCGTGCTTTCTTTCATTCAAAAAATCGCCGAATATGAAAAAATGACCGACGAGGTTGTCAATTCCGAGGATTTAATTCGTGAGGTTGTGTTCGGTGACAATGCCGCCAAAGTTTTTTTAGGGGAAGAAAACGGCAAAGCGGTCGGTTTTGCGCTGTTCTTTGAAACCTATTCCACCTTTGTCGGGCGCAAGGGCATTCATTTGGAGGATTTATTTGTAGACCCCGATTGCCGCGGCAAGGGGTACGGCAAAGCGCTGTTCGATGCAGTTGCAAAGTATGCGGCAGACGGCAATTACGGCAGGCTCGAATGGGTTTGTCTCGATTGGAATACCCCGTCGCAGGATTTCTACTTCCGCCTGGGGGCAAAGCATATGGACGAGTGGTGGATATTCCGTTTGGACGGCGAAAAATTGGAAAAGTATAAAACAGAAGCATAAATCCAAAAAAAGAAAAGGGGAAAAGTTATGGAGGCAACCTTTTGGGCGTTAGTGCCGCCCATTATCGCCATTGTGCTGGCGCTGATTACGAAAGAGGTGTATATATCCTTGCTCATCGGCATTTTGTCGGGCGCGCTGTTTTACACCGATTTTCATCTTTTAAAAGCGCTCGAAACCACCTTCGACATTATGAGCGACAAGGTCGGCGGGAATATCACGATTATTATTTTCTTGGTTATTCTCGGTATGATTGTGTCTTTAATGAGCAAATCGGGCGCATCTGCGGCGTACGGCAAATGGGCATCTCGCGCGATAAAAAGCAAACGCGGCGCATTGGCGGCGACTTCGGCACTCGGTGCGTTGATTTTCGTCGATGACTATTTTAACTGCTTGACCGTCGGCACGGTGATGAGCCCCGTAACCGACCGCCACAAAATTACCCGCGCAAAGCTTGCATACATTATTGATGCCACGGCGGCGCCCGTGTGTATTATTGCGCCGATTTCCAGTTGGGCGGCGGCAGTCGGCTCGTCTATGCCCGAGGGCAGTAGCATTGACGGTTTTGGGCTGTTTTTGCGCACGATTCCCGCCAACTTCTATGCGTTGTTCACGGTTGCGATGATTATTTTCTTGATTTGCACGAATTTTGATTTCGGACCGATGAAAAAATACAACGACAAACACCCCGAGGGCGGCGACACGCTCGTCGAAATCCCCGAAGAAACAAAGGATACCAAAGGCAGAGTGTTTGATTTGATCATCCCGATTGCCACGCTGATTTTGTTCTGCGTGCTGGCAATGCTTTACACGGGCGGCATTTTAGAGGGCGCAAGCGTGAAAGACGCATTTGCGGATTGCTCCGCGGGGCTTTCCTTGGCGCTCGGTTCCTTTTTCACCTTAATTGTCATTTTCCTGTTGTATATCCCGCGCAAGGTCATTTCCGCACGGGCATTTATGGAAAGTCTTACCGACGGCTTCAAGGCAATGGTGCCCGCTATCTTAATTTTAACCTTTGCGTGGACTTTGAGCGGCATTTGCGGCGAAAGTTATTTGAACGCAGGCGCGTTTGTCAGCAATGTGGTGTCGTCAAGCAGTATGCCAACGGGGCTGTTGCCGGCGATTTTCTTCCTTGTCGCCTTGGGACTTGCCTTTGCGACCGGCACTTCTTGGGGGACCTTCGCCATTCTTATTCCGATTGCGGTTTCTGTGTTCGGCGGTATGGAAATCACCCCGATTTTAACGATTTCCGTTGCGTCTATTTTGGCGGGCGCAGTTTGCGGCGACCATATTTCACCGATTTCCGATACAACCATTTTGGCGTCAACGGGTGCGAACTGCAACCATTTAGACCATGTGTCCACGCAGTCGCCGTATGCGCTCCTTGTGGCGGCGGTTTGCTTCGTCAGCTATCTGCTTGCGGGCTTTACTGAAAGTATTTGGATTTCATTGCCGGTCGGCTTTGCACTCCTGATTTTGATTTTACTCGGCATTTATTTTGTCAGCAAAAAGAAAGAAAAAGTGAAATAACAAGAATAGACCGTTTCCGCGCTTGTCTTTGCGGAAACGGTCTTTTGACTTATTGGTTTTATTTTGCTGTGGGAGCGGGCAAATGCTTTTTCCAAATGCCCGTGGCGTAGAAAATCATCGAAAGTATGCTTGCAACCGTCCACCCAATCGGCCACGAATACCAAATGCCCACTTCACCGAAGACGGGGGAAAGGACAAAGGCAAACACAACGCGTAAAATCAAGTCGGAAAATGTGGCAACCATAAAAGCGTTCATTGCCCCTGCACCGCGTAATATCCCGTCTACCACCAACTTTACGGTAATGAGAAAATAAAACGGCGCAACAATTTTCAAAAAGGCTGTGCCGGCAGTAATGACCTCTGCACTCGCTTCATCCACAAAAATTTGCATGGAATATTCGGGGAAGAAGAAAAACAGCACGAAAAACGGAACGGCAATGCATAACGCGATTACAACACCTGCGTGAAAGCCTTGCTTCACGCGGGCGGTGTTTCCTGCGCCGATATTCTGTGCCGTGTAACTCGAAAGTCCGTTCCCAAGTGCACAAAGTGTGGTAATCGTAAAGGTATTGAGCTTCATTGCCGCCGCAAAAGCCGCAACGACCGTGGCACCGTAGCCGTTAATTAAGCCTTGAATAAATACATTGCCGACAGAAACAAAGCTTTGTTGCAAAATGCTCGGTACGGCGATGCGGGCAATACGCGTAAGCATTTTTCCCGAAAACCACCTTGGCTTTTCGCTTTTCATTTTTTGTAAACGGAATATTAAGACCAAAAGTGCGGCAATTGATGCAAACCCCTGTGCGATAAAGGTTGCCCATGCCACACCCGCTACGCCCATATGGAATTGTGTGACAAACAGAATATCCAGCAAAATATTCCCGACAGAGGAGAAAATCAAAAAGAACAGCGGTGTTTTGGAGTCGCCGAGCGCCGTAAATACACCGTTGGCAATATTGTATAAGAATAAAAAGCACAGGCCGCCGATGTAGATATTCAAATACAGCTCGGCATCTGCAAGAATTTCAGAAGGGGTGTCAATCGCACGCAATAAGGCGGGGGAGAGCAGGAGCCCGAGTCCCGTCAGGAAAAGCGCAAGCGCCGTGCTTGCAAATAAGGCAGTGTTGACCGCCGTTTTCATATGGGTCATGCGTTTGCCGCCGAATAATTGAGAAATCACCACGGAGCAACCGATGTTCGTGCCGTTGGCAATCGCCATAAATATCATCGTAATCGGGTAAGAAGCGCCGACTGCCGCCAAAGCGGACACACCGATGTAGTGCCCGGCGATAATGCTGTCTACAATGTTATACAACTGTTGAAATACGACGCTCAAAAGCAAGGGAAGCGTAAACTTTATTAACACACGGCGCGGCTTGCCGACGGTTAAATCCGTTACCAAGGGGAAAACCTTCTTTCCGAAATTTTCATCTATTATATACTCTTTTTTTGGAAAAAGAAACATTTCGCAAAATTTTTGGAAATTTGTCTGTTTTTCCGGATTTTCTGTTGAAAAAATTGTCGGAATATTGTATACTTAACTCATCTTATTTTTTGTTTTGCGGGGCACGGAATGAAACTGTTAGAAGAGCGTATTCAAAAAGACGGAATTGTAAAAGCGGGCAATGTCTTAAAGGTGGACTCCTTCTTAAACCACCAAATGGATATTGCACTGTTCAATGAAATGGGCAAAGAGTTTAAACGCCTGTTTCAAAATACCGAAATCAACAAAATTATGACCATTGAGGCGTCGGGAATCGGGATTGCCTGCATTGCGGCGCAGTACTTCCATGTGCCTGTGGTGTTTGCCAAAAAGGCGCAAAGTGTTAATATCGACGGCGAAGTGTATTCCACGCAGATTGAATCGTTTACCCACAAACGGGTCTATAATGTGATTGTGTCCAAA
>JBJEPV010000166.1:0-6817 GCA_051881415.1 Candidatus Fimenecus sp. | reverse complement strand
AACCCGCCCCTACAAACGGGCGCGCAATGCACGCCCCTACGGTTGGATATACAAATCCAAATTTGCATTTGCAAACGCCGAAATGTTGCGGCAAAGGGCATCAGGGCTCGGTCGCGGCGGACAGGACGCCGTTTTCGGTAAGGACGGGCAAAACGCGCTCAGCGGCATACAGATAATAGGTATAGTCTTTTCCTTCAAAATACAGTGTTGCCGTATCAACACAGATATAGTTTTCATTTTGCAACGGCTTATTTCGCGTAACCACAAAATCGGTCTTTTGGCGATACACAGCCATGCTTTGCTCCACATACATCTCTGACAGCGGGATATTTAACCGACAGAAATAGCGGCTGTCGGGCACAATGCCCGTGGTTGTGTAAAAACCGCCGTCCAAAAAGCCGTAGTTTAACAAGGTGGGATTTTCTACGCTGTTGATGATTTTTGCAAACCGATACTGCGGCAAGTCGTCTTTGGAATATTGCATCAAATACACATTGTCGCTCGTGCAGAAAGCAAATAAACCCGCACAGCACAGCGATATGACCGCCAACGAAACGCGAAGCCACCGCTTCGTCGGCTTTGCAAACACACGGTCGGCGCATTTTCCGAGTGCCGCCGCGGCAAATACGGAAAATACGGCAAAAACAAGGCTGTAATACGGATATGCCACATCGCCCGAATAGACAAACAGCACCGTAAACAGCGCGCACAAAAGCAGATGGGCGCGTCTGCCCTTTTCGGCAGTTGCGGTATACCAAAGCACCGCCGAAAATCCGGGCACGGCATACAGCACATTTTTAGACACATTACGCCCAATACGCGAAAACAGCCGTTCCAAAAACGCCGCCGCGGTTAAAGCCTCGTCGCCGCGGTCGGCATATACAAACAAATTGTTATAGAAATAGGCTTCCCAAAGGGAACGAAACGCGCCGACAGAGCCGAAATATACAAGCACGGGTATGCTTGGGAGCAACACGCCCGTCAAAATACAAAGCAGGGATTTTAAAAGCGCTTTACCGCCGTCTTGCCGCAGGGTTTTCCAAAGCGGCACGAGTGCGAGTCCCACAAAAAAGCCGACCAAATTGAATTTCATCCAAAAGACCAAACCGCCGAGCACGCCCAGCAGAAGCCACTCGCGCAAGGAGACGGTACGCTTTTCAGAAAAAGCGCGTTCGGCAATATACAGCCCCGCCGAGAACAGCGGCAGGCAAAGCTCTTCGACGCTGTCGCCGTGGCAAAATGCATAGGAGGCGTAAATGACCGCCGCCAACAGGGGCAACAAAACCGATATCCCTTTCGCACGGTACAGCCGCATCAGTTTTGCGGCAAAATACAAAAACACCGTACCCGACAACAGTTCAAGCCAATACACACCGAAAAAGGTTTTTTCGGAGATACGGTAACAAATTGCGTGCAGAAAATAGAGCCACGGGCCTTTTTGCTCGTAAATATCGCGGTAAAGCACCTTGCCGTTGGCGAGCGCCTTGCCGACGGTGAAAAAACAGTTTGCATCGACCCAATCGTTAAACGGATATAAAAAGGATGACTTGGTACAGACGGTTAAAATGACAAAGGCGGTCAGCGCGCAATACAACCACAGAAAAACGGTATTTTTTTTACTTTTTGCCGCGGACAGCGCGGCGGGTTGCGCATATCGGCAGGCAAAGCACTGCGGGAAATGCAAAAGCAACAGAAAAACCGTCCAAAACATCGCCGCGGCGAGGGCAATGACCATTCCCCACAGAAACGGCGTTTGTAAGTCGGGATGTTCTGTGGACACCTTTGTAAAAAATGCTCTATTCGGCAATGCAAGGTACAAATCCCACGATGCAAGTAAAGCCGCCGCGGCGGCAAGGAAACCGCAGTATTCCCGTTTTTTCTTCGGAATGCCGCGCACCGCGAACAGATGCGGCAAAAAGAGCACCGCCGCAATCATCAATACGGCGGGGACTGCCCACAAGCCTTTTGCGACGGATGCCAAAGAGCTGAAAGCGCACAGCGCAACCGTCACCGCCGCAAGCGGCAAAAACGCCCAGTTGGCTTTGAAGTTTTCAAAAACACGCTTCTGCACGCTGTTTCTCCTTTGTTTGATACGAAATTTGTTCTACATCAAAATACCACAAATCCCCGCGGAAATCAATCCGTTTTCAAAAGTATTGCCCGTTTTGCCGATTTACGGCGCGGCTTCTGCGCCGTAGTTGCTGATTTTATCCGCGATGTCGCCGTTTATACCCTCGTTGACCTCGGTGAATGCGTCGGGCGTCAACCCTACAATGACCGTTTCCGCAAGTAATGCGGAGGTTTCCACCGAAAAGGTATCCTTTGCGCCTGCCAATACCAGCCGCCCTGTCACGGTGATATACAAATAAATGCGGTGGACAACTTGGTTTAAGCCCGCGTCTTTAAATTCCGACTGAAACTCCACGGCGCTGTTGGAGGTCACCTGCATGGAAAACCGTATTTTCGGCCCGCGCCCTGCCGTATATTCACTGCCCAAAAAGGAGCCGATGGGAACGTAAGTATAAAAGGTATCCTCTGCGGCGGCAATGCGTTCAATCTCCAAAGAAATTTGACTTTTCAGCAAATTGATGGCGAGCGCGTCAATTTGCAAGCCCGTAATGCGGTTGTCCGCGTCGGTGGAAAGGCGCACCAAATCGTCATAATCCGTATTAGTCTCCCGCAGGACATTGACCACCGCTTCGTTGGCGGCGGACAAAAGCATTCGTTTGGCAACGGTTTGGGCATATGCCAAAATCACAGGACGCATATAGGAAAGCAAAATCGCACCGACTACGGCGAGCGCCGCCGTTATCAACAGCAGTTTCCATTCGGTACGGACTTTGCGTTTGGGCTGTCTGTTTTTCACAAGAACCACACCTGTTTTTTATTATTGTACGCAAACGGGAAACGGGTGGTGCGAAAGGCGTGCTTGTAAAATTTGTTTTGCTTTTTTCGGAAAGTTATTGTATAGTAATGTAAATATTGTTCCGAGAAAGCGAATGAGCATACCTATGCAAAAGAAAACACTGTCACAAAAGACCGCAGAAGCCCTGCAAAACATGATTACCGAACAGCACATTTACGGGTTCGGAGAAAAACTGCCGAATGAAAATGAATTGGCGCGCGACCTCGGTGTCAGCCGTACCACGGTACGCGAGGCCATTCGGTTGCTCACCTATGAAGGCATTTTAGAGGTGCGGCGCGGACGCGGGACATTTGTTGCCGCGCAAATCGACCAATATGCCAAAAGCGGCATCGCCTTGCAAAATCTGTCCGAAATGAAGGTCACCCTGCGGGATTTGTACGAAGCGCGGTTGATTTTTGAGCCGGAGGCGGCCGCTCTCGCCTGCAAGCGCGCGACGGACAGCGAAATTGCGGAGATTTTAAAACTCGGTGAGGAATGTCAAAACCAAATCCTCCAAAATCCGCAAAGCAAAAAGCGTATCGCTTCGGAAAGCGCGTTTCACGGCGCACTGATTAAGGCGTCGCACAACGAATTTTTGGGACAGTTTATGCCGATGCTGACACAGACGATTGAACAGACTTTTGAACTGAATTACAATTTGGACATCGTTGCCGAGGACGCTTACAAAGACCATATTTTGATTATGCACTTTTTGGAAAAGCGCGACGCAGAAGGCTTAAAAAGCGCAATCACCGTGCATTTGCACCACGCGGTGCTCAACGAACAGATTTCTTTGGAAAAACAGTAAAAAAGTGTTGACAACCGGAAAAAATAGGCTATAATAGTTGTATGACAACAAGCGAAAGTTGTCACACAACACAAAATATTATTATTTGGAGGCATCTACATATGGCAGAAGCAAGAATGTTTTATCAAGAGGACTGCAACCTTTCCCTGCTCGACGGCAAAACGATTGCCGTTATCGGCTACGGCAGCCAAGGGCACGCACACGCGCTCAACGCGAAAGAGTCGGGCTGCAATGTGATTATCGGTCTTTACGAGGGCAGTAAATCCTGGGCAAAGGCGGAAAAACAGGGCTTTGAGGTTTACACCGCGGCAGAAGCGGCAAAAAAAGCCGATATTATTATGATTCTCATCAACGATGAGTTGCAGGCAGATATGTATAAGAAAGACATTGAGCCGAACCTGGAAGCGGGCAACATGCTGATGTTCGCGCACGGCTTTAACATTCACTTCGGCTGCATCACCCCGCCGAAAGATGTCGATGTAACCATGGTTGCACCGAAAGGCCCCGGTCATACCGTCCGTTCGGAATATCAGGCGGGCAAGGGCGTTCCCTGCCTGGTCGCTGTGCAGCAGGATGCTACCGGCAGAGCGCTCGATATGGCGCTTGCATATGCGCTTGCCATCGGCGGTGCAAGAGCCGGCGTTTTGGAAACCACTTTCCGCACCGAGACCGAAACCGACCTGTTCGGTGAGCAGGCTGTGCTTTGCGGCGGCGTTTGCGCGTTGATGCAGGCGGGCTTTGAAACCCTTTGCGAAGCAGGCTATGACCCGCGCAACGCATACTTTGAATGCATTCACGAAATGAAGTTGATTGTCGATTTGATTTATCAGAGCGGTTTTGCCGGGATGCGTTACTCCATTTCCAACACCGCGGAATACGGCGACTATGTCACCGGGCCGAAGTTGATTACGGACGAAACCAAAAAGACAATGAAGAAAATTCTTTCCGATATTCAGGACGGCACCTTTGCCAAAGAATTCCTGTTGGATATGTCCCCCGCAGGCCGTCAGGTACACTTCAAAGCCATGCGCAAATTGGCCGCTGAACATCCGTCGGAAAAAGTCGGTGAAGAAGTCAGAAAGCTGTATAGCTGGAACGATGAAAAAGATAAATTCATCAACAACTGATTCCTGTTTTTCGCAGTAAAACACAAAAACATAGAATCCCTGCCGTGTGCATACACTTGCATTGCGGCAGGGATTTTTTGCATTTCCTTTCGGCATACTATTATAAAGCAGAAAAGTACGGAAGCGGCTTGACATTTGACAAAATAAAGAATATAATGTATTTGAGGAAAATTTGAAAATTCTATTTCCTCGTCTTTTTTAAAGGGTGATTTCTATGCGTAAAACGAAAATTATTTGTACGGTAGGGCCGTCTACGGACAAGCCCGAAGTTTTGGAAAATATGATGCGTGCGGGGATGAATGTTGCGCGCTTTAACTTCTCACACGGGGATTACAAAACCCATGAGACTCGTTTTCAAGCGGTTGTTTCCGCCCGCGAAAAATTAGGTTTGCAGGTTGCCACGATGCTCGACACCAAAGGGCCTGAAATCCGGTTGGGCGTTTTCAAAGACCACAAACCGGTTGAAGTTTTTTCGGGTGACGAATTCACCTTAACCACCCGTGATGTACCTTGCGACAACAAAATTGCTTCGGTTTCGTTTCAAGAGTTGCCGCACGATGTCACGGTCGGCACGCAAATTCTCATCAATGACGGACTTGTCTCCCTGACGGTCAAAAGCGTAAGTGACCCCGATATTGTCTGCACCGTGCAGGACGGCGGCGTGCTTTCCGACCGTAAGGGCGTGAATGTGCCCGGCGTGGAGCTTTCCATGCCCTACCTTTCCGAACGGGATATGTCCGACTTGGAATTCGGCGCGAAACTGGGCTTTGATTACATTGCCGCTTCGTTTGTGCGCACGGCGGCGGATGTCGCGTATCTGCGCAAATTCACCAATGCCCTCGGGTGGCGCAATGTGCGCATTATTGCCAAAATTGAAAATATGGACGGCGTACGCAACATTGACGAAATCATTGGGGAAGCGGACGGCGTGATGGTTGCGCGCGGCGATATGGGTGTGGAAATTCCGTTTGAAATGATACCCTCCATTCAGAAAAAGATTATCAAAAAGGCATACTGCGCGGGCAAACAGGTGATTACGGCAACACAAATGCTCGAATCCATGATTACCAATCCCCGCCCCACGCGTGCGGAAATTACCGATGTCGCCAACGCGATTTACGACGGAACCTCGGCGATTATGCTGTCGGGCGAAACGGCGGCGGGCGCGCACCCTGTGGAGGCAGTCGAAACGATGTCGCGCATTGCCGAAACCACCGAAGGACAGATTGACTATGTAACACATTTTAACAATGCCGCAACAGAAGCCAACCGCCGCATTACCGACGCAATTTCGCACGCGACGGTCACCACGGCGCACGACCTCGGTGCAAAGGCAATTATCACCGTGACCAAAAGCGGCTCGACCGCGCGTATGATTTCCAAGCACCGCCCGCAATGTATGATTATCGGGTGCACTACGGACGAAACCGTTTGCCGACAAATGAATCTGTCGTGGGGCGTTGTGCCGCTTTTATGCAACGAAAAGAAAAACACCGACGAATTATTCTCACACGCGGTAGAGGTTGCCCGCAAAAACGGGCTGGTCACGGCGGGCGATGTGGTTGTGATTACCGCGGGCATTCCTTTGGGGATTTCGGGCACGACCAATATGCTCAAAGTGGAAAAGCTGTAAAATTTCGGCGGAAAGGAAAAAGACCATGCTGTTTATAGAATACCCCAAATGCACAACCTGCCAAAAGGCAAAACAATGGCTTTCGGACAACGGATTTGTGTTCGAGGCGCGCAACATCAAAACGGAAAATCCAACGTTTGACGAATTACAGGCGTGGTATAAAAGAAGCGGTCTGCCACTCAAAAAATTCTTTAACACAAGCGGGCTTTTGTATAAATCTATGCAGTTAAAAGACAAATTGCCCGCGATGACCGAGGAAGAACAATTACGGTTGCTTGCCACGGACGGTATGCTTGTGAAGCGTCCCCTACTGATTACGGAAAATGTTGTCTTAACAGGTTTTC
>JBJEPV010000165.1:0-6916 GCA_051881415.1 Candidatus Fimenecus sp. | reverse complement strand
GAAGGTCTGCGAAAGAAGGACGGGTACTGTCCCTGTCGGCTGGAAAAAACCGAGGATAACAAATGCTTATGTAAGGAATTTCGCGAACAGATTGCCGACCCCGATTTTGAAGGCTATTGCCACTGCAAACTCTATTACAAATCCAAAGACTGAAAAAAACGGATACAGCCCTGTACGCTGTATCCGTTTTGATTCGATGTATTCCCCTCTCCTTAATAGCGGGCGGTCGATTCGTAAAACAATTTACGCGTGACGGGCTCCAAAGCCTCGGGGCTTTCCGCATCCGCCGCATAGGCGAGATAGGAAATCGCGCAATAGGTCTCCTCCCAAGAAAGCTCGGCATTCGCCGGCGCTTCGGCACAGTCATATAACACCGCCGAATTGCAATACCGCATCAAAAATGGGGAATACCGACGGTAGAGATGGGCAATCGGCTCGCTATCCTCCGTTTCGGTTTCGTAAAAAATTTTGTACGACTTATCCGGAGAAAGGCTCTGCCCCGCGTAATGCACCGCCGAAATCGCCGCCGCAAACGCCGTCACACATACCGTAACGGTACAAAGTGCAATGCAAGCAACGCACAAAAGTTTCACCCGTAAGGTGTCGCGCGATTCTTGTGCGGCACGCACGCGTTTACATAAGAAAACGCACAGCAAAACGGAAAATAAACAAATCGGTATGGCGAGATATTGGTGTAACGGCGTACCGAAAAAGCAAACCGACACGCCGAACAACTCGGCAATCCCTGCGAGCAGGCTGCACGCCCACAGCACCCCCGTACAATATAAACAGACCGAATGTTCTTTTTTCATAAATAAGCCCCTTTTCGGCATGGACATTTCACCGCTCTATTGTAGCGAAAAAATCCCGTTCGGTCAAGCGGGAAGAAAAACAGCGCAAATGTTAAAAAATGTTAAAATCGACTTGTATTTTTTGGGATTTTCCTTGACAACGCGCCGATTATATTGTAAACTATGTAATGAACTGTGAAATTGTATTCACAAATATTTTAAAAAAAGAGGGACTTACTTATGAAAAAAGTACTTGCGGTTATGTTAGCGCTTGTCATGGCGTTCTCGCTTTGCATACCGAGCTTTGCAGAAACCACCACAGAGGCTGCCGGCGGGTTGGACTTCGGCGCGATTATCGACACCATTACAGGTATCATCGGCGGCTTCCTGCCTTCCGACGCGCAACTGCCTGACATCGGCGGTATCATCGGTTCCATCGGTGACATCATCGGCGGTATCGGCGGCGGTACGGATACCACCAGCGCTTCCGGTGAAGAAGAAATCACATTTGAAAACCTCTCCCCCGAAGAAGCGGCACAGGTGGTGGATGCGGAATTAAATGCAGGCTTCACCAAAGCAGAACTTGAAGCGGCTTTTGATGAAATGTATGCCACCGGCAGAATGGACTATGAGTCCTATCAAAACCTGATGGCGGCTTTGGACGCGGCAGAAGAGCCCTCCTCTTCGATTATGCCTGACATTGACGATGCAGATGTTGCCAAGGCAGCAACGGAAGTCATTAAAGCCTTGAAAGATATGGGCGTTCCGGCTGATCAGCTCAAATCCGTGGTTGACTCGCTGTATGAACAGGGCGCAATCCCGCAGAATGTGTACGATGAAATCATCAGACAGTTAGACGCTGCCGAAACCACAACAGATGCTTCCAATTCCGGTGGCATCGGCGGTTTCCTCGGCGGGATTGTTGATGCTATCACAGGTTTGTTCGGCGGCGGCAACGGCGGCGGCAACGGTGAAGGCGGCAACGGCACCACCACAAACCCCAATTCTTACGAAGGTAAAGAACCGACCGGCGATACAGCAATCCTTTCCGTTGCGGCAGTTGCGGCTGTTGCAGGTGTAGCACTTGTGCTGACCAAGAAAAAGCAGAAATAATTGCATATCTGAGTCCTGATAAAAAACAAAGCGGCTTTGGAAACAAAGCCGCTTTGTTTTTTTATTGTGTGTTTCACTTGTTTTTTTTGCTTGTGTGTGCTACAATAAGGCGCAACTTTGCAAGGGAGGTTATTCTATGGTTTTAACGATTGACATTGGGAATACCAACATCAATCTCGGCCTGTTTCAAGGCGATATGTTGCAGATGGGTGTACGGCTGGCGACAGAACGGCAAAAAACCGAAGACCAATTTGCGGCATCGTTTTTTCAGTTGTTTCAAATGCACAATGCGGAGCCGAAAGAGATTGCCGGAACCATCATCAGTTCTGTTGTGCCTGAAATCACTTCCTCTGTAAAGCACGCGATTGAACGGTTGACCGCCAAAAAGGTTTTGGTGCTTTCCCCGGGCGTGAAAACCGGCTTAAATATTTTGATTGACAATCCGGCGCAGTTGGGTGCAGACCTTGCGGCAGGTGCGGTTGGGGCTTCGGCGGACTACCCCTTGCCCGCGTTTGTGGTCGACCTCGGCACGGCGACTAAGATTTACGCGATTGATGAAAAGGGCTTTCGCGGCTGTATGATTGCACCCGGCGTTGCCATTTCTTTGCAAGCGCTCACCGACACAAGTTCTTTACTGCCGACAATCAGTTTGGAGCCGCCGAAAAAGGCGTGCGGCACAAACTCCATTGAAAGTATGCAAAGCGGTGTGATTTTGGGCACGGCGGCGATGATAGACGGGCTGTTAGACCGCTTCGCTGCAGAATTGGGCGCGCCGAAAACCATTTTATCGACCGGCGGACTTTCCGCTTTTATTACCCCGGTTTGCAGCCACGAAATCACCTATGACGGGGATTTGGTGTTGAAGGGCTTGAAGAAAATCTACGACAAAAATCAATAATACACGCATTTCATTTCGCCAAATTTTGCGTTGCATCTTTGCTACGATTGCAAAGAGCAGCAGCAAGGAGGAATATAAATGTCAAACGCAAACACCCAAAAGACGCGCAGGCAAAAAACCGTCCTGCTCGTCGAAACCGCCATGCTTGCGGCAATCGTCGTGGTCATGGCGCTCACCCCACTCGGCTACTTACGCGTCGGCCCTTTGGAACTGACACTGATTATGGTGCCTGTCATCATCGGTGCAGTTACCTGCGGTCCTGCTGTCGGTGCGTTGCTGGGCGGTGTCTTCGGCATTACGAGTTTTGTGCAATGCTTTATGGGCAGTCCCTTAGGCGCCATTCTCGTATCTGTCAGCATTCCGCGTACCTTTTTGGTCTGTGTGGTCACCCGTATTTTGGCGGGCCTATTCTGCGGGCTTTTATTTAAAGTTTGTTTACCGCACGACAAAAAAGGCAGTTGGAGCTACTTGGTTGCCGGTATTACCGGTTCGCTGTTTAACACGCTGTTCTTTTTGGGCGCACTTGCCCTGCTGTTTTGGGGCGTTACCTTTACGCCGGAACAGGCGGCTGCCCTCGGCGGCGTAGATACGGTACTCAAAACCGTGATTGCCATTGCGGCGGGCTTAAATGCACCGATTGAATTGGCAGTTTGCGCTGTTCTCGGTTCGGCGGTCGGCAAGGGCGTAGCGGTTGCGCTGCGCAAAGTAAAATAAACAGAAAACAGGCATAAAAAAGCACCCGCAATGCACAAGCATTACGGGTGCTTTTGTCTAAACAGGTATCAGTCTGCGTTTTCTTCTTCAATCTTATCAATCACAGCCTGCGGAATCGCCTCGCCGTGTTTGACAACCAAAATGCAGAGAATGGCTAATACAAAGACAACAGGCGCATACCAGAACAGCGACATATATGTACCGGACAGCATACGAATCACGCCGTACAAAATCGGAGAAGCAATTTGCGCGGAAAAGGTTGCGGTATAATAATACCCGGTGAATGTGCCGACCTTGTCAAGCCCGCCGATTTCCAACACAAGCGGAAGTGTATTGACGGTGATGAACATATTCGCCGCACCGCCGAGAACAAGCGCGACCCAAATCAACGCAAAACTTCTGGTTACCACATACAACGCGAACACAACCATAAAGACCACAAGCCCTGCAAGAATGGTTTTCTTTCTGCCGAATTTTTTACCGCATTTGCCTGCGGGCAAAGCGGCAATCGCAGAACAAATCGCAAATACCGCCATCATAATGGTGGCTTCGGAAGTGGTCTTACCGAGAATTTCCGCCGCAAACAACGAGAAATAGGTTTGAATGGCGTTGGTGCCGCAGAACAGGAAAAACAAGCCCATCAGCATAAAAATCAAGCTCTTGCGCTCGCCTTTGGAAAGCGCCGCCTTTGCCGCCGCACGCTCTGCTTTTTTGCGCGCTTTTGCCGCCGCTTTATCGCTTTTCTCCTGCGACGCTTGGTTGCGCTGTGCTTTCACTTCGATGCGTGAATCCTGCTCTTTTACGAAGAACAGCAACACAAGCATCCCGATAATCATGACAACCGCGCCGATTAAGAATACATACGGATAAATCCGTTCCTCGTTGTCGGCGGTAATCGCTACGCCACGCGCTTTGTAAATCGCGGTGACAATCGTGCCCGCAACCATACCGATTAACCCACCGAGACCGCCCATCAAATTGATGACGGCGTTGCCTTCGGAGCGAAGTTCCGGCGGTGTCAAGTCGGGCATTAAGGCAACGACGGGGGCACGCCACAAGGACATCACAAATACGAACAAAATAATGAAGCACATCGTAAGCGGCAGGGAGCCCACATACACCGCGGCAATCGGGATTAAGAAGAACAGTACCGCGGAAATCGGCGCGCCGAAAACGATAAACGGACGGCGTTTGCCGAGTTTGGAATGGCAGTTGTCCGACAGCTTGCCGAAAGTCGGCTGGAAAATCACGCCGAAAATATTGTCAAAGGTCATAATAATACCGAGGAACAACGGCACCAGCGTAAAGCCGCCGCCTTCCAGCGTGACGGACTCGCCCTGCGCCTCGGCAAAGCGAACCAAGGTCGGGAAACGCTCCACCAATGCGGCGCTCCACCCGGTAATGGCGGCAGACGAATTTAACAAATGGTTGAGGATTTTTGTAATATACGGGTCATAAATCGCCCATGCGATAGAGGTTGCAAGAAACCCGAATCCGGTCAATATGGTTTTGCCGTAATTCAGTTTCATTGCGGATTTTGCTTGCTTTTCCAAGAAACCACTCTCCTTTATATTTTTACATACTCATCATAGCAGAAACAAAAAGGGATTGCAATAAACAATTTTTACGGATTTGACCCGTTTTGACGGTCTGTCTCGCGTTCGGCACGCCGCGCGCGCTGTTGTTTGCGCTTTTTATTCTTTTTACGGCGCGCGGTTTCCAAAACAATTTCCAAAAGAATGAGCGCCGCAACCACCAAAATGACGGCAATCACCTTGCCCGGCGTCACCGTGGCGCTTTTTTCCCCGTCTGCGGTTTGATTGGTCAATCCCTCTACGGCTGTGCGCAAACTGTAATTTGCCTGCATCAGGCTGTTTTCGGAAGCGGGTGACGCAAGTGCCGCCTTGCCTGCCGCAATCGCGTCCTTTAACGCATTTGCCGACTGCGTACTGCAAAGCGTGACATCCACCGCCTGCGCCGCTTCCAATGCGGCAGACAGCCGTTCCTTTTGCTGAATTACGCGCGCACGGTATTCGCAAAGTTCTGTAATATTGTCGGTGATAATGATGCTGTATCCGCGCGCGGTCACATCGTTCCAACCGATGGCATTATCCTCGCGCTTGCCGCAAAGTGCCGGGTCGGTCATATCAATCGCGGCCCTGCCCTTACCTGTGAATTCTTTTAAAACGGAATTGCCGTACACCACGCCGTAGGGGTTCGAGGAGGAAAGCAGTGTGCCCACCGCGCCGCCGCTTAACGTTTTTGACGCCACGGACTTGGCGCTGAAAACCACATTCCCGTGGTAAGCGGAAAGCACCAACGGCATTGTCGGTTTTTCGGAAATCCAATTTTTGACTTCCTTTTTGTCGCCGTCCGCGAGCAACACAACGCTGTTCAAAAGATTTTCCGCGCTCAAAGCATCATAGATTTCGTCGCGGAATGCCCAGCCGCCCGCCACCAACAGCAACGCTTTGCCGGCAAGCGCTTTTGCGGCATCGACGAGCGTCGGCACGGTATATGCCGTAATTTTTTCATGCAGACTGCCCGTGCTGTTGCGCAAATGGTATTCGGACAGCTCGTGGTAGCCGACATCAGTCACCGCTTTATCGGCCACATTGCCCAAAGCGTCCACACACATTCTCGACAAATTTTCATCTGCCATCAATACCAAATACCCGTCTGCGGTTTTGCGCACGGTGACATACACCATATCCGCGCCCGCCTCGGCGGCGGCAAGCAAGCCCTCCAAGGACTGCTCGGGGAAATTTTCGGTGTCGCCGTATTTTGAGACGGCAATCAACTCCCCTGCCGGATTTTTCAGCGCCGTGTATGCCGCGGAAACCGCCGTGTCCTCAGCCGATGCGGGGACAAATACACTGCAAATTACCGTAAGTACCGCCAAAAGGCAGACCGCCTTACGAATCCAAATGCGTTTCATAAATATCCTCCCTTTTGCGAATGCCGTTCTATATAAGAAGTATACCAAAGTTGCCTGCATTTTACAATAGATAATAGTGTTTTTTCGGCGAATTCCGATTCAAAAACACCAAATATGGTATAAATCTCATTTTGCACAAAAATTATAGTTAAAATTTTACTTTTGTGAATTTTTTGGGGCTTGATAGTCGGGCTTTTTTTGTGTTACAATAGTAGCCACTTCGACAAAGTTGTTCGGATTTTGTCGTTTCAAAGGGGAGTTTTGCAATGTCTTTCGGTAAGAATTTAAAAAACTTACGATGTGCAAAGCTGCCGCCGCTGACACAGACAGACCTTGCAAACGCCATCGGCGTTACACAGCGCAAGATTTCGTTTTTGGAAACGGGGGCATCTGAGCCTTCGCTTCGTGACATTACGGCGATTTGCCGCTATTTTAATATTTCAGCGGACTATCTTTTGGGCT
>JBJEPV010000164.1:0-6940 GCA_051881415.1 Candidatus Fimenecus sp. | reverse complement strand
CGATAAAGGGCTTGTCACCTATGACCGCAAAACCAAAAAGGACGCATTTTTCCTTTACAAAGCCTATTGGAGCAAAGAACCCGTAACCTATATAACCTCTCGCCGTTTTACCGTGCGCGAACAGCAAAAAATCGCGGTAAAGGTCTATTCCGACGCGGACGCAGTCACGCTTACTGTCAACGGCAAGCTCGTCAAAACCAAACACGCGAAATACAATCGGCAGAAAAATGTATTCCTGTTTAAAAACATACCTTTGCAAAACGGTGAAAACACCGTGACCGCCAAAGGCACAAACGGCGAAAGCGATACCGTTGTGTGGCAGTACGGCGGCAAAAAATAAAATCGTTTTTTTGACTTTTCCGCCGAAAACGGTTGCACACAAATTCCAAATATGCTAAACTAACTCTATATGTGAAAATGAAACGGAAACAGGTGACGTTATGGACTCCGAAAGAATTTTAAGAACTTCTATCTTCGGCGGCTTTAAGCGCGAGGATGTGCTTGGCTATGTCGAGGAATTAAAGGCGGAAATCGCCGTATTGTCTGCGGAAGTAAAAGGGAAAACCGCAAAAATTGACGCTTTAAGCGAAATGGCGGAGAATTTGTCCAAAGCCTTGGAACAGGCAAAGGAAACCGAAACAAAATTGAGCGAAACGGTTGCCGCCTTGGACGAGCAAAAAGCAAAAAATACCGAATTGCAGGCGCAAAACGATGCACTTTCCGCCTGTGTTGCCGCGCATGACGGCGAAAAACAGGCTATGGCGCAAAAGGCACAGGAAATCCGCGCGTCCGAAGCGCAACTCGGCGCCGCATTCTTAGATGCACGCAAATATTCCGATGAAATCGTTTCCGTCGCCAACAAAAAAGCGACCGAAACGCAAAAGGAAGCGTCCGACAGCATTGCAAAACAAGCCCAAGAGGTTTCTCGTCTGTCTGCCGATGTGGACACGCTTGCCGCAACGCTTACCAAATCCATTAACGATTTGCACGCGGATATTTCCGCACTTTCCGCGAAACTCTCCAAAGCGGCGCAGTCTTTGCAACACCGTAAAGATGCCGAGCCGTTTGTGCCGGACATTTCGATTAAAATTGAAGAAGAACTCGGCGAAAAAATCGCGGGAATTACCGAAACCGACGACGGCAGCGGGCTTACCTATATCCACTACCCGCCGCATACCGAGTTTAATGCGGATTTAAACATTACGCCGAACACGGTTTATCGGTTCGACACACCCAAAGAGGGCTGATATTTTGCAAACCTTTCATTTACATACCGACGAAATCAAAGAAAATGCCGTGCGCCTTTCGGCGGGCGATACCGTCTATTTAAGCGGTACGGTCTATACTTCGCGTGACGCGGCGCACAAGCGTATTGTCGCCGCTTTACACAGCGGGGAAAAAGTGCCCTATGCCATCGACGGCGCAGTCGTCTATTACGCAGGGCCTACCCCCACGCCCGAACACCTTGCCATCGGCAGTTGCGGGCCGACCACTTCCGGCAGAATGGATGTCTATGCGCCCGAACTGTTGGATTTAGGGCTTGCCGCGATGGTCGGCAAAGGGCCGCGTTCCCAAGCGGTGTGCGACGCGATTGTCCGCAACGGCGCGGTGTATTTTTGTGCGATAGGCGGGGCAGGGGCGCTTGCCGGCAAATGTATCACATCCTGTGAAGTCATTGCCTATGAAGACCTCGGCTGTGAGTCCGTCAAACGGCTGAACTTTGAAAACTTCCCGCTGACGGTGGCAATCGACTGCCACGGCGGCAACTTATTTTTAAAATAACGGAGCAACCAATGGAGTATAACGAGTTTCTTTCTGTACGCAAACAGATTATCGAGCAAGACTTTAACCGAATGAACGAATGCCAACAAAAAGCGGTCTTTCAAGTGAATGGGCCGCTTTTAATTCTGGCGGGCGCGGGCAGCGGCAAAACCACCGTGCTCGTCAACCGTATCGCCAATTTGATGAAATACGGCAACGCATATCACTCAAAATATGCCGACCGCACCCCCGACGACCGCGATTTAGAGTTGATGAAAGCGTATCTTGCGGGGGATAAGTCTGTCTACACGGAAATTGCCGATGTGCTTTGCGACCGCGCGCCGAAACCGTGGCAGATTTTGGCGATTACCTTCACCAATAAAGCGGCAAACGAGTTAAAAGAGCGTCTTTCCTTGATGCTCGGTGACGCGGCAAACGATATTTGGGCGTCTACCTTCCATTCGAGCTGTGTGAAAATCCTGCGCCGCAATGCCGACCGTTTGGGTTTTACCAACCGCTTTACGATTTACGATACCGACGACAGCCGCCGCGTGATGAAAGAGTGTCAGCGGCTGTTAGGGATTGAAGACCGCTTTTTGTCACACAAAACCATTTTAAACGAAATCAGCCGCGCCAAAGATGCGCTCGTGTCGCCTGCGGAATTCAAAAAAACCGCGGGGCAGGATACGAGATTGCAAAAGATTGCCGAGTGCTATGAAAAATACCAAAAACTCTTGAAAAATGCCGACGCGATGGACTTTGACGATATTATTTTCAACACCGTGCAGTTGTTCCAAGAAAATCCCGATGTGTTGGAGCATTATCAGCATCAATTCCGTTATGTGATGGTGGACGAGTATCAGGACACCAACCACGCGCAGTATAAACTGACTTCACTGCTTGCGGACGGTTACCGCAACATTTGCGTCGTCGGTGACGATGACCAAAGTATTTACCGTTTCCGCGGCGCAACGATTGAAAATATTTTGAGTTTTGAAACGCGCTATGACGATGCGCTTGTCATTCGTTTAGAGCAAAACTACCGTTCCACCCAATGCATTTTGGACGCCGCCAACGCCGTCATTGAAAACAACAGCCAACGAAAGGGCAAAAATTTGTGGACGGCGAACGGTGCGGGTGAAAAAATCGAAGTCGAAACCGCCGAGGACGAAACCGCCGAAGCGTCCTTTATTGCCGATACCATTTTAACTTCGGTTGCCAAAGGGCGGCATTTCGGCGACCACGCGGTGCTCTACCGTATGAATGCGATGTCAGGCCCTATCGAGCGCGCACTCGTCAAAAACGCCATACCGTACCGCATTATCGGCGGGCACAAATTCTATGACCGTATGGAAATCAAAGACGCGCTTGCGTATTTGTCCGTGGTCAACAACCCGTCGGATAAAATCCGTTTACAGCGTATTATCAACACCCCGAAGCGCGGCATCGGCGATACCACCGTACAGCGCGCCAACGAAATTGCCGATTTGCTGGGTGTTTCGCTGTTCGAGGTGTTCAAAACCGCCGATGAATACGAGGTTTTAAAGCGCTCAGCCGCAAAACTCAAAGAATTTGCCGCGATGATTGAAAATATCGCCGCTTTTGCGGAGGACGCACCGCTTGCTGACACGCTCAACCGCATTTTGGACGAAACCGCGTATGTGCAATCTCTGCACGCCGAGCCTGAAAAATTCGAGGACCGCGTGCAGAACTTAAACGAACTTTCCGCAACGCTCGTCCGCTTTTCCGAGGAAAACCCCGAGGGCACTTTGAACGAGTATTTGGAAGAGGTCGCCCTCCTTACCGATATTGACAACTACAACGCCGAGGCGGACACCGTTGTGCTTATGACGCTCCACTCCGCCAAAGGGTTGGAATTTCCCGTGGTGTTCATTCCCGGTATGGAGGAGGGCGTGTTCCCCGGTATCCAAAGTATGTATATCGAGTCCGAAGTCGAGGAGGAACGCCGACTCGCGTATGTCGGTATTACGCGCGCCAAAGAAAAACTTTATTTGACCCACGCAAAAAGCCGTATGATTTACGGCTCGACAAACTATTACCGTCCGTCGCGGTTTGTGGCGGAAATCCCCGAAAAACTGTTGGAGATTCACCGTTCCGTCGGTTTCCGCGAGCGCACGGGATTTACCGGCAGTGCATACGGCAGCCCGAAATCCGCACCGTCCGGCACTTATACGGGCGTATCCAAAAGCGCCGCAACGACCGGCGGCAGTACCGTCAATCGCGGCTTTACAAAACCCGTCGGAAACGGTGCAAAAAATACCGCAGAATTGCCGCAGCTCCAACCGGGCGACACCGTCGAGCATAAGGCGTTCGGTACGGGCGTGATTTCCACCGTTCGCCCTATGGGCAACGATATACTGTTGGAGGTCGTGTTCCAAAAAGCGGGCACCAAAAAACTGATGGCGCGTATGGCGAATTTGAAGAAACTGTAAAGGAAAATATGCACGCGAAGGTCCGTGTTCGAGTAGGGCGGCGCTTGCTCCCGCCGTGGGCGTGCGCGGTTTACCCTTACGAATCGTAGGGAACGGTCTTGACCGTTCCGTCAAATTCTATCAAACCCAAACGGGCGAACACAGTTCGCCCCTACCAATCGTAGGGAACAACCTTTGTGTCGTTCCGAAAAATCAGAGGATAAAAAACAGCAGGATTGCACTTTCCGTCAATCCTGCTGTTCTTCTATTCTTTTTTCTTTTACAATCCGTCAATCCTTTTTCAACGAATCATACACGCGGATATTGACCGCTTCCTGTTCGCAGTTGTGGCGGTAAATACTTAATACAAGCCCAATTCCGAGGTACACACCGAGGTTCGACGACCCACCCGCCGAGAAAAAGGGGAGTGTAATGCCGATAACGGGCAGCAACATCAAGCACATACCGACATTGATCACCGTCTGCCCCATAATCATCGCCGCCATACCGCTGCAAATGAGGTTTGTCGAGCGCTCGCGCGACTTCCTGCCAACCATCAAAATCCGGATGGAAATAAAGCACAAAAGCCCGAGCGCCGCAATACAGCCCAAAAAGCCGAGCTCCTCACCGACCACGGTAAAAATCATATCGTTTTGGCTTTCCGGCACGGCGCCCGCCTGCGTGTATGCGCCGTGGAATAATCCTTGCCCCGAAAAGCCGCCCGCGCCGATGGCGGTTATGCCGCGTTCCTGCTGATAAATAATGCTCGGGTATAACTCCGGGTGAATCAGCGCCAAAAATCGCTCCTTTTGAATGGAGGAAAAGACATAAGTCCACACAAGCGGTGCGGCGGCGCCGACCAACGCCACGCCACCGAGAAAATATCCCCAGTGTACGCCGCCTGCAAACAGCATGACTGCGGCAATGACCAAGAACACGAGCGCCGAGCCCATATCGCCCGTTTTCATCACCAAAAAGGTCGGAATCATCGCGTGTATGCCAAGCTGTAAAATGCTCAGCGGTTTATTGATTTTATCCCGCAGACGCTCCAAATGTACGCCGAAGGTAATAATAAATCCGATTTTGACAAATTCCGACGGCTGAATACTGAATACACCGAAATCAAGCCATGTGTGCACATCGGGGCGTGCCTGCGGCCCCGTGCCGAACGGGAACAGCAACACAAGCGACCCAATGCAAACCGCGCCGATAATCAGCCAAAACCGCGTAAAAACCTCATAATTAAAATATGACATCAACAAACAAAGCCCAATCCCCAAAACCACGGCGATGAGCATAATTAAAAAATCTCTTGTAAACCACTGCCCCTCTAACAGGCTGTGGCGTGTGGCGCTGTATACCATTAACAGCCCGAAAACAGAGGTGACAATACTGCTAATCAGCAGCCACATATCTGTTTCGCGCAAAAAGAGCTTTACGGCATTCCAAAATTTTCTCATAATCGTACCTCACGAGTGCTTGTCTATATTATAGTGTGATTGTACTGCAAATTCAAGTAAAAAGTATTTACGAAACTGTAAAACCGTGTTACAATATTACAGGTGATTCGATGCAAAAATTTGTATCCGAGCGTTACGAGGAAACCGTCGCGCTCGGCGAACGGCTCGGCAAAACGCTCAAAGGCGGCGAGGTGCTTGCAATGTTCGGCGGTATGGGTATGGGCAAAACCGCCTTTACCACAGGCATTGCCAAAGGTATGGGGCTTTCCTGCGAAGTGAGCAGTCCGACCTTTGCGATTGTCAATGTCTACGGCGAAAACAGCGAGCTTTGCCACTTTGATATGTACCGTGTATCCACTTGGGCGGATTTGGATTCCACCGGTTATTTTGATTACATGGAGCAGGGCGCGGTGCTGTGCGTGGAGTGGAGCGAAAATATTGAAAATGCACTGCCCGAAACTGCCGTGCGCATCTGTTTTGAAAAAGGAGACGCGGAAAATACCCGCGTGATTACCATAGACGGAAACGAGGCGATTTTGTGAAAATATTTGCGTTGGACTGCGCCTCGGGCGCGGCGAGCGTCGCGCTTTTAGAGGGGGACAAGCTCTTAGGCGAAACCTTTTCCGATGTCGCCTTAACCCACAGCCAAACACTGTTGCCGATGGCAGAAGCGCTGTTTCAACATACAAAAACCGCGCCGAACGGGGTGGATTTGTTTGCGGTTTCCGCAGGTCCCGGTTCGTTTACGGGCGTGCGTATCGGTATTGCCGCCGTGAAAGGGCTTGCCGATGCCGTAGGCAAGCCTTGCATGGCGGTTTCCGCGTTGGAAGCGGCGGCGTATCCGTTTAAAAGTTTTGACGGCATTGTTTGTGCGGCGATGGACGCGCGCTGTAATCAGGTCTATACGGCGCTGTTTCAAAACGGTACACGCATTTTAGAGGATTCCGCTATGCTGATAACGGAACTCGGCGAACTGTTAAAAACACACAAAAAGCCCGTCCTGTTTTGTGCGGACGGCGCAAAAAAAGCATATGATTTTCTAAGTGCAGAGGTGGATTTCCCTTGCACGCTCGCCCCCGCACAGTTGCGCAGTGCGCGTGCGTCCTCCGTGGCATATCTTGCCGAAGCGCGTATACAAAACGGCGAACAGCCGGCAGAAGCGTCTGCAATCTTACCCGTCTATCTGCGCTTGCCGCAGGCACAGCGGGAATTGAACAATAAAAATAAATCAAAATAAGGAGACCAGCTATGAAAAGTCAAGATAAAAATTAAGACTAAACCAGTCGG
>JBJEPV010000163.1:0-6940 GCA_051881415.1 Candidatus Fimenecus sp. | reverse complement strand
TCTTTGCTCCGAATACAGCACTTTCAATTTATCGTCGCAAGCGTCCTCGGCGTTAAAATAGCCTTCCAAAACGGCGAAATCAGGTTTGGAGAAGTCTGCACCGTCTTTGAAATACTTATCAATCGCTTTGCGCGAGCTGATTTTCTTTTTGGCAACTTCAATCGCAAATTTCCGCAATTCTTTTTCGGTTTCATTGGTTTTCGGCATTGCCTTTGCCGCGGCAAGCTCCGCACGCAAATCCGCCATATCGGCCGCGCGAAGTCCGGCAAGACCTGCGTCATATACCTTTTTGTAAACCGAAAGTTGATGTTGCACAAGATCGGTGGAGAATTTATCGAGTTCTTCACAAACAAATTTGGAAACTTCGATTTCCTCATTGAGCGCCAGCGCCTCGCGGTATGCCTTCTTCGCGGCTTTGCGCTGTGCCTTGTCTTTTATGGACTTATAGTCTTTTTTGCTGACTTCTTTGGGTGCAAGTGCCGCGGTTTCGCGGGCGTTGCGGATTAAGTCAATCGCTTCGACCAATTTGCCGTCATCCAAGGCGTCATTGCCGTAGTCCTCAAACAAGGCACGAACCTGCAACACGCGCACAACGGATTTTTGTTTTCTCTCATTAAAATCGTACCAGAAATACGGGACAACATTCATCAACGCGCCGATAGCGGAAACAATAATCAAAACATGAAGCAAACTGATTAAGATATTCGGGTCATACAACGCGGAATATGCATTGTTGTAGTTATCCTGCCCGTTTGCAAGTTGCTCGGCAAGAATGGTACCGACGGTTTTTCCGTCCCCGAGCATACGGTTCAGGATTTCGGGATTAGAGGTAACCACGGCGGCATTTGTTTTGGTAATCCCGCCTTTTTCATAAATAATCGGGAGCACCGAAGAAGTCGCAAGCGCAATCACCGTACCGATGGTTGCAACGGCAGAGAACATACCGTCAATGCGCTCGCCGGTTTTGTATTGCTGGTAGTCGCGGATATCTGCCTGAATGGCGGGATTGAGAATATGGGCAAATGCACCCATAAATCCGTTCAAATACAAGCAACCCATAACCAGCCAAATGGTCATATGCCCGTCCAACTGCGAAGTGAACGGCAACATCAACAAGATGAATGCAATGTTAAAGAGGTTGGTCACAACCAAAACGGATTTTTTACCCCAGCGGCGAATGCAGAACGGCGCCAAAAGCATACCCCACAAAGACGAGTTACCGTACAATGTGACCACCAAGCCGTATTCATTGCCCGAGCACACACCGCCGTAATTGTAAAGCCAGTTGAGAATGTTGGCGTAAGAGGACTCCAGGAAACCAATCCAACCTGCCAAAGAGATAATCCAGAAATATTTGTTTTTCGCCACCTCACGCAGTGCGTCCATAAATTTAATTTGCACCACATGGGTTCTTGCCTGCACGATTTTTTCTTCGGTATATTTGTATACAACAATGCAAAGCAGAATACCGAGCACGGCGAGAATGGGATACAGCAATCTGTAAACACGAATATCGGTGGAGTTGGTGTGGAACACATTTGCCGCAATAATCGGCGTGAAGAGGTTTACAAGCGTCGGTGCCAAGGAGTACACAACGCTCTTAACAGCCGCAACATCGGCGCGTTCCTGCGTGTTCGGGGAAAGCACATGAATCAAGTTCTCATACGCATCATAGAAGAAATAATAGAAGAAGTGCAGGAACAAATTCAGCACCATAATAATGGCACATTTCGCAACATACGCGCGGCTTTCGCCGAACCAAGTACCGGTGCCGACAATCGCTTCCAGTTTATTGTACGGGAACCACACCATTAAAATACAAATAATGGCCGTGGGCAACGCCATGGAAACGATATACGGACGGTATTTACCCGCCTTGTTGCGCGTATTGTCGATGATATTTGCACGGATACCCGTCAGCGGGATATTTGCAAGCACCGCAATCACATACATAATATACATATCGGTGGCGTCTACGCCCAAGGTGCTGGAAATCAGCGTATTCCCTGTCGCGAGAAGACAAGCCGTACCAAGCGTAATAATCATATACGCACCGATACCGCCGCCGGAATATGCCGCGATTTCGCGGAAGTTCATATACCGACCGGCCATCGGCGTTTTCCAGTATGTACGCACTTTGGAAACGCCGTCTTTTGCCTTTTGAACCAAATTCATAGTAAACCTCCCATATTTTTATACAGCTTTATAATTTTAGCACAAAAATTTAGTTACTTCAACCAAAAAAATCCGTTTTTTCGAGAAAAAGCAGACAAAACGGAAAGAATTGTGAAAACCGACAAAAAAACAGGTCAAGAATTCATAATAATGCCGAAAGTCTGTTTCGGCAAAGGGAAAAAAGCAAGAAAAAAGCAGACCGGCAAGCACCGGTCTGCAAAAAAATTCGTTTTAAACAAAACTTATACCGCTGTAAACGGAATCCCGTTTTCCGCCGCATAGGTTTCCGCTGTACTGCCGGCAGGGGCAAGAACGGTCACGGCGGTGTCGCCCGTGAAAATATCCTTTTCCATCGTGGCAGGCGAACCCATCTTGCAGGTTTCAAGCGAAGAACAGTTATAGAAGATATACGGTTCCATCGTCTGCACGCTGTCGGGCACGGTAACGCTCTTTAACGAACTGCACTCCTCAAACGCACCTTTTTGCAGGGTTTCCACCCCTTCGCCGATGGTCAGCTTTTCGGCAGAGACGCACTGATAAAATGCGCTGGTCTCCACCGTTTTGCAGGAGTCGGGAATGGAAATCTCTTTTGCGGCGCGGCATTTGAGAAACGCGTGGTCGCCGACAGTCTCCAAGCCCTCGCCCAAAAGGATTTTATCGGCAGAGAAGCATTTTGCAAACGCCCAATTCTCAATTGTTTTCACCCCTGCGGGCAAGGCGATTTCCGACAACTTGTCGGCATAATAAAACGCTTTTTCACGAATGATTTCGGGCGCGCCGTTCCAAATAATCGTGGTTAAAGAACCCTTGCCTTCGCTTTTCGTGTCGTCGCCCTCGCTTTCAAAGGCACTCACGCCGATATTGCGAATGTTTTTGCCGAAGGTCACTTTTTCAAGTTTATCGCAATACATTGCGGCGAAATTGCCGACAACTTCCAGCGTATCGGGCAAAACGAGTTCGGTCATTTGCGCTTTGTAAAGGGCTTTGTTTTCGAGTGCCACAACGGTATGCCCGTCGAGCGTATCGGGAATGTTGAGAACACCGTCCGTACCGCTCCAAGCGGTCACAGCGGCTGTGCCGTCCGCAAACAGCGTATAGGTAAATTCCCCGCTGACAAGGCCCGTTTGCGTCACGGTTTTGCCGAGCACTGTATCGACTGTTTCGGTTGCGGGGTCGTAGGTATCGGTATCAATCGAAAGGGCATTGAGAATGGTGTCCGTTGTACAACCGCAAAACAGCACCGCCAGCCCCAAGACAAGCACCAGCAAAACAGCCGTTATCTTTTTAGCCATTCTGACTGCCCCCTTTCCCCTTTTTCGCAAGCCGTTCCTGCTTGCGGCGTTCCATATCCATTTTGCGTTGTTCCTCTAAACGGTCCGCCTCGGCTTTTTTCTGTGCAAACGCTTCATCTGCACGCGTTTTCGCCGCGATGTATTTTTCGCGGATTTCGTCAAGGTGCTTAAAGTTTTCACATTCTATCAGCATACGGTCAGCGTCCAGTAAAATCTTGACGGAGCGCACATACTGCGACTTCGCGTTGACATACGCTTTAATGGCTTTTTTCTTGGCGATACGCTGCGCAAGTTTCTCCTCGGGCATCGCCTCTGCCGCCGCAAGTACCGATTCGTCGGGTGCTATGACCTCTTTATTCTTAAAGAATTTATCCATATTTTTGCGGCATGTCAGCATCAGTCGCGCATATGCCATGGCATCACTGCGATACACCCGTTCGTCGTGGGTGGATTTCGGCATGGCCTTGGCTTCTTTTAACAAAGCTTTGTCCGCCTTGCGAATGGCGTCCACGCCCGCCGCTTTGAGTGCAACATAACGCGCATACTGTTTTTGCGTCCGCACGGTGGAATACTTATTCATTTCGTCAATCACGAAATCACAGACGGAAATATCCTCATTCAGGCGTTTATACGCACGCACCTCGGCACGCGCCGCCTTTTTCGCCGCTTTTTTTGCCGCCTTTTCCTCGGGCGTGGAAGCGGGCATCTGCTTTGCGCGGGCTTTGGTGTCGCGGATTTTTTGCTTGCGTTCCGCCTCGCACTGCTGATAGGCTTTTTTCAGCCGCGCAATTTCCGCTTTCTTGAACGCGCGCTCTTCTGCCGTATTGTCGGGCAGATGCTTTGCTTTCTGCACATCGTCTTTCGTGGTCATACGGACGCGGTCGGCATACAGACGGTTTGCCTCGTCAATCAAGTCAATCGCCTCAACCAAATCCTCGTCTTTTAACGCACCGTTGCCGTAATCCTCAAACATCGCACGGATTTTCAACACTTTCACAATGCCGCGCTGTTTGACCTCGGTCAAATCGTAGAAGAAATACGGCACCATATTCATAAATGCACCGATCACCGCCGCAATAATCAGCACCTCGAACATATCCTCACGGAACGAGGCGACCTCAATCACATTATAGTTGTCCTGCAAGCCGAGGCTTTGGTAAATCGCGGGCAGTACCATACCGGTAAACATACCGATAAAGCTGCCGATAATCCCGACCGCGCCGAACATACCGTCGATACGCTCGCCGGTGTAATACTGCTGATAGTCACGCATATCGGCGTTGATACCGGGGTTATACACAACGGCAAAGGAATTGACAAAGCCGTTTAAGTAGTACAGAATAATCAGCGCATACAAATTCTTATATAACGGGTACAAAAGACCGATTAAGAAAATGTTGGCGAAGTTGCACCAAATCAGCAAATTGCGCTTGCCGATGGTGCGAATGGCAAACGGGCAGATAATCATTGCCCACAGTGCCGCGTTGCCGATGAGCGTGGTGGCGATACCGTAAAGCGCCATACGCTCGGGATACCCGTAAATAAATGTCCAACCGATGATAACCCCGACCGCACCCTCTAAGAAGCCCAGCCAACCGGCAAGCGAGGTAATCCAGAAATATTTATTTTTGGCAACCGCGCGGAAGGCGTCGGAAAATTTGAAGTGCGACACATGCGTTTTGGCAACAATAATACGCTCTTTCGTGCCGAATACCGCAACATAAGTAAGCAGCAGACCGACAATCGCCACAATCGGGTGAATGATGCGGTAGGTCACAATGTTGTTTAACCCGCCTGTCAGCGTCGAGAGCATCGGAATAAACAAGCCCGTCAACGACGGCGCCATTGAATAGATAATCGAGGACACCGAAACAATATCCGTACGCTCGTGGGAGTTGGGGGAAATCACATTGACCAAATCCGTAAACGAGTTTTGGTAGAATGGGTAGCAACATTGCAGTAGGTTATAAATGATAAATACCGCCGCGGCCTTTTCTACATAAGACATCGTCTCATACGGCAACCACACAAATATCAGGGACAAAATCACCGTCGGAACACCCATCACCGCAAGCCACGGGCGGAATTTGCCCATTTTTAAGCGCGAGTTGTCAATAATATACGAGCGCGCAATGGTAATCAGGAATCCGATTAGCGTAGACGCAACCGCCATATACTGCAAGTGCATCGGCTTGATGCCGATGGTGTTGCCGACCAAAAAGCTGGTTGCCGAAAGCGCAATTTGCCCGGCAAAAGCCATAACAAACTGTACGCCCATGCCGCCTACACCGTAGGCAATCATTTCTTTGTAGGCAACATACTTGCCCAAAGGCGGGGTTTTCCAATAGGTTTTGACCTTGGACAGCCCGTCTTTGGCTTTTTCCACTAATTTCATAAAAAGCCCCCTATGATTTTTATACAACATTTTGATTTTAACATATAGAAAGTATAAATTCAACCGAAAAATGCACCCGAAGCATAAAAATATATTTCGTTTCGATGAAACAGACCGTAGCCACAATGTGCCGAATCCAAAACTAATATCAAAAAAGGTCTTCTCAAAAACGGTCAACGGCGTATAATAGAAATTGACCGATACAGTCAACGAAAGGAAAGCCCTTTATGAACGAAAAGTTTTTTGCGTTACCCAAAGAAAAACAGCAGGCGATTATCAATGCAGGGTACAGGGTGTTTTCCCGAAATTCCTACAAAAAAAGCCCCACGCAGGAAATCGCCGACGCGGCAGGCATCAGCAAATCCCTGTTGTTTCATTACTTTCAGAACAAACGGGAATTGTATTTATTCCTTTGGGATAAATGCGCCGAAATTACCATTGCATATTTAACGGAATTCAAGTGTTATGAGCAAAAGGACTTATTTGCAAGTATGTACCGCGGCATGCAGGCAAAACTGCGCTTGATGAAAGAGTATCCCGATATGGGCACCTTTGTCATCAAGGCATTTTACGAAACAGACCCCGCAGTTTGCGGCGCGATACAGGAAAGTTATCACAAATATTTCAACCTGAAAGCAAATCGGACGCTTTCCAATTTAGACCCCGCGCAATTTGTACCGGGGCTGGATATTGAAATGATGTATCGGGATATGTATCTTGCCTCCGAGGGATATTTGTGGGAAATGGCACAGCGGGGCGATATGGATATAGAAAAAATGGAAAAAGATTTCGCAAAAATGATTGCGTTTTGGAAAAGCATATATTTAAGAAAAGAGGGATAAAATGTACGCTATTGAAACTGCAAATTTAACGAAATACTACGGCAAGGCAAAAGGGATTGAAAATCTGAATTTAACGGTAAACGAGGGTGAATTTTTCGGGTTTATCGGGCCGAACGGTGCAGGTAAAAGCACCACGATACGCACCCTGCTTGGGCTTTTGCAAAAAAGCGGCGGCGAGGGGAAGATTTTCGGCAAGGATATTTTAACGCAGAAAAACGAAATTCTCAAAGAAGTGG
>JBJEPV010000162.1:0-7002 GCA_051881415.1 Candidatus Fimenecus sp. | reverse complement strand
AAAAGCGGCAGAATGCGGAACGGCAACGCACGGCACGCTGTATTTGCAAAGAATGAGGGAAAATATGGTAATACAAAAAATTGACGGAGGGTTTTCCGTCTGCAAAGTGCGTGATTTTTCAAAAGTACATTTAGACAGCCCCTTTTGTTTTATCGGCAAAACCGACGAAGAAAATGCATTGGTTTGCTTCACGGAAAATGTACCCGCCAACACCGTTGCACGCGAGGACGGTTGGAAAGCGTGCAGAATACAAGGCGTTTTGGATTTTTCGCTTGTAGGGATACTCTCTGAAATTTCTGCGATATTGGCGAAACACAAAATCGGTATTTTTGCAGTTTCCACCTACAACACCGATTATATTTTCACAAAAGCAGAGGATTTCGAGAACGCCATGCAAGCGCTTGCCGATAAAGGATATACAATCGTTTGATTTTTTAGGAGAAACAGCATGGATGCAGAAATTCAGATGCGCGTAATTGCGCACATACACAGCGATTTCCCCGAAAAATTCGGCATTCCGCGGCAAAGCGGCATTGTGGACGAACTGCAATCTACCGTGGTGTTCGAGCCGGAATACCGTAATCCCGACGCGTTTCGGGGGATAGAGGGATTTTCGCACCTGTGGCTTTTGTGGCAATTTTCGGAATGTGCCGACAAAGATTGGTCGCCGACCGTGCGCCCGCCGCGGTTGGGCGGCAACACCCGCATGGGCGTATTTGCGACGCGGTCACCGTTTCGCCCGAACCACATCGGGCTTTCGTGTGTGCGGCTTGAAAAAATCGATTTTGAAAGCGAAAACGCGCCGATTTTGCATGTGGCAGGTGCGGATTTGATGGACGGTACGCCGATTTTGGATGTAAAGCCCTACCTCCCCTATGCCGACAGCGTGCCGAACGCCACAGGCGGGTTTGCGTTACAGTCGAAAGAGGATATTTTGCAAGTGCAGTTTCCCGAAAACTTACTTTTGAAAATTCCCGAAGAAAAACGCACGGCGTTACTACGCGTTTTGGCACAAGACCCCCGCCCCGCGTATCAGGCGGACAGCGAACGCGTGTACGGATTTTCATTTGCGGGATTTACCGTGAAATTTACTGTTTCGGGAGAAATTTTGACCGTGACGGAAGTAGAATAACAAACGGTGTTGCTTTTTGTCATTTTGAGCCAACAGGCGAAGAATCTCTTGTTCATTTTACGAGATCCTTCGCTTCGCTCAGGATGACATTTTTTATAAATTTGCGGGCGAGTGTGCATTTTCATTAAAACGCGCATTAAACGGCGGGGGCAAGCCCCCGCCCTACCCTATGAAACGGGGAGCCGAGTCGTCGCCCCCTACGCGCAGGATGCCGTTTCTTTATTTTGCCGTAATTTACGGAACGGTCAAGACCGTTCCCTACGAGTACGTACAAAAAAATATAATACCGTAAAAAACCACCGAAATCGGGTTGACCGACTTCGGTGGTTTTGTTTTTGTTATGCGATTTTGCGCTTCACGAAATGACAAGCGCTTGCGTGATTATTCCGCGTCGGGCGCGTACAAATCTTTGAGTTTCATCAAGTGGTTGTATCTTGCCTTTGCGGTATCCTCTGCCTTTTGGAACAGAACCTCTGCTCTTTCGGGGAAGGAACGGGTCAGCGAGGAGTAGCGCGCTTCGTTCATGATGAAGTCGCGGTAGCTCGCGGAGCCTTCCTTGCTGTCGACGGTGAAGGGGTTCTTGCCCTCGGCTTTGAGTGCGGGGTTGTAACGGAACATATTCCAATAGCCGCAATCCACAGCCTTCTTCATCTCTGCCTGGCAGTTGGTCATGCCGCCCTTAATAGAGTGCATTTCGCAAGGTGCATAGGCAATGATGATGGACGGGCCCGGATACGCCTCAGCCTCGGTGATGGCTTTGATGGTCTGATTTTGGTCAGCGCCCATCGCAATCTGTGCCACATAGACATAGCCGTAGCTCATGGCGATTTCGGCAAGGCTCTTCTTCGCGATTGCTTTACCTGCCGCCGCGAACTGGGCAACCTGACCGATGTTGGACGCCTTGGACGCCTGACCGCCGGTGTTGGAGTACACTTCGGTATCAAATACCATAATGTTGACATCTTCGCCGGTTGCGAGAACATGGTCTACGCCGCCGAAGCCGATGTCATATGCCCAACCGTCGCCGCCGAAAATCCAAACGGATTTCTTGGAGAGGTATTCTTTGTTTTCAAGGATATCCTTGCGTGCGTCGCAGTCGCAGTCAAGCGCTTCAAGTGCCGCAACCAAAGCCTTGGTCGCAGGTGTATTCTTTTCGCCGTCGTTGACGGTGTCGAGATATGCCGCACATGCCGCTTTGACTTCGTCGGTGGCTTTTTCGCTCTCGGCAATCTGCTTGACTTCATCAATCAAGCGATTGCGGATGGCGTTTTGACCGAGGTACATACCGAAGCCATGCTCGGCGTTGTCCTCAAACAGGGAGTTTGCCCAAGCGGGGCCGTGGCCGTCTTTATTGACGGTGTACGGCGAGGTTGCCGCGGGGCCGCCCCAAATGGACGAACAACCGGTGGCGTTGGAGATATACATTCTGTCGCCGAACAGTTGGGTGATGAGTCTTGCATAAGAGGTTTCCGCACAGCCTGCGCAGGAGCCCGAGAATTCAAGAAGCGGGGTCTTGAACTGACTGCCGATAACGGTGTTGTTGGCAAGGTCTTCCTTAACGGTGACATTGGCAACCATATAATCGAATGCTTCCTGTTTTGCGTCTTGCGATTCACGCGGAACCATTTTCAAGGAATTTGTCGGGCAGACGCCGATGCACACGCCGCAGCCCATACAATCCATCGGCGAAACCGCCATGGTGTATTTGTAAACATCTTTGCCCTTGCCTTTTTTGTCCACAATCGTGGCGGTTGCCGGTGCGGCCGCCGCTTCTTCGGCACTCAAAGCATAGGGACGAATGGTTGCGTGCGGGCAAACATACGCGCACTTGTTGCACTGTGCGCAGGTGCTGCCGTTCCATTCGGGAACCATAACGGCAACGCCGCGTTTTTCATATGCCGAAGCGCCCTGCTCGAAAGTACCGTCCGCATGGTCCATAAATGCGGAAACGGGAAGGCTGTCACCGTCCATTTTGCCGACGGGTTTCATAATGCCGTCCACCATCTTGACGAGTTTTGCAGGGCCGTTTTCGGTGACAACTGCCGCGTCGTCGGTTGCATTTGCCCATTCGGCAGGCACAGCAATCTTCACATAGGCGGTTGCGCCTGCATCGATTGCCTTTTCGTTCATTTCAACAATTTCTTTGCCCTTCTTCATAAACTTCTGGGCTTTTTCTTTCATATAGCCGATGGCTTCCGCTTCGGGCAATACTTTGGAAAGCGAGAAGAACGCGGACTGCAAAACGGTGTTGGTGCGTTTGCCCAAGCCGATTTTTGCCGCCAAATCAATCGCGTTGACGGTGTAAAGCTGAATGTCGTTTTGCGCAATGTAGCGTTTGGTTTCGGCATTCAGTTTTTCCGCAAGTTCTGCTTCATCCCACTGGCAGTTGATTAAGAACACGCCGCCGGGTTTGACATCCTGCACCATCTTAAAGCCTTTTTCAATGTAAGACGGGTTGTGGCAAGCCACGAAGTCCGCTTTATTGATGTAATAGGGGCTCTTAATCGGTTTGTCGCCGAAACGCAGGTGCGAAATGGTTACGCCGCCGGTTTTCTTGGAGTCATACTGGAAATATGCCTGTACATATTTGTCGGTATGGTCGCCGATAATTTTGATAGAGTCTTTGTTCGCGCCGACAGTACCGTCGCCGCCCAAGCCCCAGAATTTGCACTCAATGGTACCTGCCGCCGCCGTGTTGGGCGCGGGCTTCTCCTCAAGAGACAGGTGAGTCACATCATCGTTGATGCCGATGGTGAACTGACGCTCGGGATTTTCTTTGTTGAGGTGCTCATATACGGCAAACACGCTTGCGGGCGGGGTGTCTTTCGAGCCTAAGCCGTAACGGCCGCCGCAGACCTTTGCGGTTCTGCCCATTTCGTTGAGCGCGGCAACAACATCTAAGAACAACGGCTCACCGATAGAGCCGGGTTCTTTGGTTCTGTCGAGCACTGCGATTTTCTTCGCGGTTGCGGGGATTGCTTCGCAAAGTTTTGCGGCAGAGAACGGTCTGTACAAACGTACTTTGACAAGACCGACCTTTTCGCCTTTTGCGGTTAAGTAGTCGATAACTTCTTCTGCAACGTCGCAAATAGAGCCCATCGCCACGATAACTCTGTCCGCATCGGGCGCACCGTAGTAGTTGAACAGTTTGTAGTCAGTGCCGAGTTTTTCGTTGACTTTGTCCATATACTTCTCAACCACAGCGGGAACAGCATCATAATACTTGTTGCACGCCTCTCTGTGCTGGAAGAAGATGTCGCCGTTTTCGTGCGAGCCGCGCATAACGGGGCGCTCGGGATTGAGTGCGCGTTTGCGGAACGCGTCGACAGCGTCCATATTGCACATTTCTTTGAGGTCTTCGTAATCCCAGACCTTGATTTTCTGAATTTCGTGCGAAGTACGGAAACCGTCAAAGAAGTTGATGAACGGTACGCGGCTTTCAATCGACGCCAAATGGGCGACGGCTGCCAAGTCCATAACCTCCTGCACGTTGCCCTCGGCAAGCATTGCAAAACCGGTTTGACGGCAAGCGTACACGTCGGAGTGGTCACCGAAGATGTTCAGTGCGTGGGAAGCCACACAGCGTGCCGAAACATGGAAGACCGACGGGAGCAATTCACCCGCGATTTTGTACATATTCGGAATCATCAACAGAAGGCCCTGCGACGCGGTGTAAGTGGTGGTCAGCGCGCCGGCCGCCAACGAGCCGTGCACGGTACCAGCCGCACCTGCTTCGGATTGCATTTCGGCAACCTTAACGGTTGTGCCGAAAATGTTTTTGACCCCCTGTGCAGACCATTGGTCCACATAGTCCGCCATCGGGCTGGACGGCGTAATCGGGTAAATACCGGCAACTTCTGTAAACGCGTAAGAGACATACGCGGCGGCATTGTTACCGTCCATCGTCTTCGATTTTCTCGAAACGATGGGTTTCTTTGTTTCTGCCATTCGTATTTCCTCCTTGAAAGGTTTGTTAACATGTATCGGACGGGCACGGCCCGCCCACTCACATACACGGATATTGTATCACTTTCTTTGCGGCGTGTAAATACGAAATCTTATGAAAATCCGCACAAAAAGTGAAAAATTTTGCAGATTTTGTTAAACCCGCGCGCAAAACGGGAGAAAAAGAAGCCTGCTTGCATTCGGGCGCGGCGTATGCTACACTAAAAACAAATTCGGAAGGAATTTCCGATAGAAGGAGTACCGTATGAAACATATTGCCACAATCACTACTCCGCCGGAGCGTTCCGGCAAATACGCCATTCCCGACGGTGCCCTTTGCGGCAATGGAGATATGTCCGCTATCCTCGGAAACAGCGGCACAGGACTGCGCGTATATCTCGCAAAATGCGACCTTTGGATGGCAGACGAGCACCGCGATAATAACGGCGGCATTAAGCCTTTGGGCTATGTGGATGTTGATGTCCCCGAGGATTTATATAAAAACTATTATGTTGAACAGCGTATGGACGAGGGTGAGCTGTTCTGCCGTTTTGCCGACGGGGAAAAATTTGTTGAAATCACGGTTTTTGTCTGTGCAACGCAAAACGATGCGCTTTTCACCCTCTCCGCAAGTGACGACAGTTTATTGCCTACGCCGAGATTTTCTGCCTTTTCCTGTGGGGCGGATAAATTAGAGGAGTTTTCAAAGGACGGTATTTACGGTTTTACCCGTGCCTTTGACAATGAAAAATTGCAATTCCCCTGCTATGTGACGGCGGGACTGCGTGCGTTTTCACAAAATCAGTTTGTACTTTCCGCCGCAACGAATTTTGACAGCGAAACATATACAGAAGATGTACTTTCACGTCTCGCGGAATTTGACGGGAATACATATAAAGCAGAAAAAGAGGCGCACGAAAATTGGTGGAAAGATTTTTATGCAAAATCTGCCTTTACCGTTTCCGACGAACAGTTGGAGTTAAATTGGTACGCCTGCCAATATCATTTGGCCATCTGCGCACGGAATATAAAATTCCCTCCCGGTATTTACGGCAATTTTATCACGGTGGAAAATGTGAACTGGCACGGAGACTATCATTTGAATTATAACTATGAAGCGCCGTTTTATGCCCTTTGCAATTCAAATCACGCAGAACTGACGGACTGCTATTTTACGCCTTTGGAGGAGTTTATCCCCCGTGGGAAACAATGTGCAAAAGAGTATTTGAACTGCAACGGCGTGTATTACCCCGTTGGAATGTTGCCGAAAGGGCTTTTCTCGGAATATTCCGAACCGCCCGCTCCCTATGAAAAGATGTTTTTGGGGCAAAAAAGCAATGCCGCCTATGCGGCGGTGATTGCGGTGATGCGTTGGAACGCCACCCGTGACAAGGCGTATGCCGCAGAGCACCTCTATCCGTTTTTAAAAGAGGTGGGCGCATTTTGGGAGGACTTTTTGGTATATGAAAACGGCAGATATGTAATTTATGATGACGCCATTCACGAGGTCCCCTATTATGTAGATAATTTTAATCCTCGCACCCATCAAAAGGAAATCCACGCCAAGAACAGCCTACTCTCATTGGGGCTTGTGCGTATGGTATTCAAAACGCTTTTAGATATGGCAAAAGCATTGGAAACAGACGCTAAAAAATACGAAAAATGGCGGGATATTTTGGAAAAAATCAGCGACTACCCCACTTTCCGCAAGCGGTTTAAAAAGGTATTCCGCTACACGGAAAAGGGTATGTCCTGGAACAAGGGCAATTTCCTTTGCTTACAGCACATTTACCCTGTGGGACAATGGGGACGGCAGGGCAAAGAGGGACTTATTAGAATTGCACGCAACACATTTTTCATCAATGACCGCTGGTGCGATGACAACGCGACCAACTCCGTATTCCCCTGCGCGGTAAGGCTTGGAA
>JBJEPV010000161.1:0-7198 GCA_051881415.1 Candidatus Fimenecus sp. | reverse complement strand
CGCCCGCATAATTTGATACGACTTTACGGAACGGTCAAGACCGTTCCCTACGCACACGCAATATATTTTTGCGCGTAGTGGCGGGCTTCCACGCCCGCATAAAATCACATCAAAATCAGCGGGCGGGCGAACACAGTTCGCCCCTACGATTGGATAGACAAACCCCAATTTTCCTTCCGCGCGGCGAAACGGGTTTTGTGCGGCAAATCGGCAAAAGCGACAAAAAGCGCGCGTGCATTCACGGTGTTTTTTCTTAAATATCTATTGAAATCAACGCCTTTTCAATGGTATAATAACAGATAAATTAAAATGGGAGGATTTTAAAATATGGCAAGTGATAAATTTGCAAAAGAAGGCTTGACCTTTGATGATGTATTGCTCATTCCTGCAGAAAGCGATGTTCTGCCGAGCGATATTGACGTGACAACAAAGCTGACGAAAACCATCACCCTCAACACCCCGATTTTGACCGCGGCGATGGATACCGTCACCGAGGACCGTATGGCGATTGCCATTGCGCGTGAGGGCGGCATCGGCATCATTCACAAAAATATGTCCATTGAGGCGCAAAAGGAACAGGTCGACAAGGTGAAACGCAGTGAAAACGGCGTTATCGTCAATCCGTTTTTCCTGCACGCGGACAATACCGTCGAGGAAGCCGACCAACTGATGCACCGCTACAAAATTTCGGGCGTGCCCATCTGCGACGAAAACGGCAAGCTGGTCGGTATTCTCACCAACCGCGATATGCGCTTTATGACCGATTATCATGTGCGCATCGGCGAAGTGATGACCAAGGATAATTTGGTGACCTCCCACATCGGCACGACGCTCGAAGACGCAAAGAAAATTTTGATGCAGCATAAAATCGAAAAACTCCCGTTGGTAGACGATAACGGCTACTTAAAGGGGCTTATCACGATTAAAGATATTGAAAAGACCGTGCAGTACCCGAATTCCGCGCGTGACGCGCAGGGCAGACTGCTTTGCGGCGCGGCAATCGGTGCGACGGCAGATGTATTGGAGCGTGCGGCGGCGCTTGTGGAAGCGGGCGTTGACCTGCTGGCGCTTGACTCTGCGCATGGCCACAGCCACAACATTTTAAAGGCGGTCGAAAAGGTGAAAGCCGCATTCCCGAACATTTCGCTGATTGCGGGCAATGTTGCCACCGCCGAGGGCACAAAAGCCCTCATCGACGCGGGCGCGGACTGCGTAAAAGTCGGTATCGGCCCCGGCTCCATCTGCACCACGCGCGTGGTTGCGGGTATCGGCGTGCCGCAGGTGACCGCTGTGTATGACTCGGCAAACGAGGCGGCAAAACACGGCATTTCCGTCATTGCCGACGGCGGGATTAAGTATTCGGGCGAAATTGTCAAGGCAATCGCCGCAGGCGCGTCGGCGGTCATGGTCGGCTCGCTGATTGCCGGCTGTGAGGAGTCCCCCGGCGAAACCGAAGTCTATCAGGGCAGAAGCTTCAAAACCTATCGCGGTATGGGCTCCATTGCGGCAATGAACTGCGGCTCGAAAGACCGCTATTTCCAAACCAACAACAAAAAACTCGTGCCCGAGGGCATTGAGGGCCGCGTGCCGTATAAGGGGAAACTCTCCGACACGATTTACCAAATGCTCGGCGGCTTAAAATCCGGTATGGGCTATTGCGGCTGCCACAGCATTGTGGAATTGCAGACCAAAACGAAATTCATCCGTATCACCGGCGCGGGCTTGAAAGAAAGCCATCCGCACGATGTATTTATCACAAAGGAAGCACCGAACTATTCCGTGAATTTATAAGGGCGACACGATGGACGCATTGCCGAAACGAAAGAAAAATCGGTTGGAAGGGTACGATTATACACAGCCCAATTATTATTTTGTTACGGTGTGTGTGCAAGACCGCAAACCGATTTTAAGTAGAATCGTAGGGGGCGACGACCTCGGCGCCCCGAAAGAAATTCGATTAAAACCGTACGGGAAAATTGCGGAGAAATATATTCAGTCTATTGAAACGGCATATGGATGTGTAAAGGTCGAAAATTATATCATTATGCCGAACCATATACATTTGTTGATTTTAACAGATACCTACGGGGCGCCGAGGTCGTCGCCCCCTACATTGTCCGCTGTCATCGGTGCGTGGAAACGATTGGTCAATAAAGAAATCGGGCAAAATATTTGGCAACGGTCATTTTATGATGAAATTATCAAAAATGAAACGCATTATTTCCGCGCGTGGGAATATATCGAATACAACGCTTTGAAAGAATACGCGGAAAACGAAAAAAAAGAAATAAAACAAAAAAATAAAGGGGATTTAACATGTACGCAGATTTAATGGACACGATTGGGTTTGTATCGCAATACGACCCCGAAGTCGGCGCGGCGATGGGCAAAGAACTTGCCCGTCAGCAGAGAAATTTGGAGTTGATTGCCAGTGAAAACATTGTTTCGCCCGCGGTGATGGCGGCGATGGGCAGTGTGCTGACCAACAAATACGCCGAAGGGTATTCGGGCAAACGCTATTACGGCGGTTGCGAATGTGTGGATATTGTGGAGGATATTGCGGTGCGCCGTGCGTGCGAACTGTTCGGCGCGAATTTCGCCAATGTCCAGCCCCACTCGGGCGCGCAGGCGAATATGGCGGTGTATTTCGCACTCCTCACCCCCGGCGACACGGTGATGGGGATGAACCTTGCCGAGGGCGGCCATTTGACCCATGGCTCGCCTGTGAATATGTCGGGCAAATATTTCAACTTTGTGCCCTATGGCGTGAATGCAGACGGCTTTATCGACTATGACGAATTCGAGAAAAAGGCAAAGGAATGCAAACCGAAACTGATTGTTGCGGGTGCGTCGGCGTATCCGCGCATCATTGACTTCAAACGCATTTCCGAAATCGCCAAAGAAGTCGGCGCTTACTTGATGGTCGATATGGCGCATATTGCGGGCTTGGTTGCCGCGGGGCAACACCCCTCGCCCGTGCCGTATGCCGATGTGGTCACCACCACCACGCACAAAACCCTGCGCGGGCCGCGCGGCGGCTTAATCCTCACCAATGACGAGGATTTGGCAAAAGCCATCAACAAAGCCATTTTCCCCGGCACGCAGGGCGGCCCCTTGATGCACATTATCGCAGGCAAGGCGGTTTGCTTCGGCGAGGCGCTCAAACCCGAATTCAAAGACTATCAAAAACGCGTGGTCGAAAATTGTCAGGCGATGGCAAAAGGGCTTCTCTCGCGCGGGATTGACTTGGTCTCCGGCGGCAGTGACAACCACCTGATGCTGGTGGATTTGCGCTCTGTGGGCATTACGGGCAAGGAATTGGAGCACAGACTCGACGAAGTGTATATCACCGCGAACAAAAACGCGATTCCGAATGACCCGCAAAAACCGTTTGTGACAAGCGGTGTGCGTTTGGGCACACCCGCCGTTACAACCAGAGGGCTTACCACCGACGATTGCGACAAGGTTGCGGAATTTATCGCGCTTGCCGCGACCGATTTCGACGCAAAAGCGGACTACATCCGCGAGGGTGTGTGCGAAATCTGCGCAAAACACCCGCTTTATAAATAAAGAACAGAAAGGACGGACGCCGCCGCGCGGGATTTTATGAGAGAAATCATTGTTGCCAGTCAAAACCCGCAAGCGGCGGAGCGCATCCGTTCGATTTTGCAAAGCAACCATGTTTTCGCCGCGAATTTGTACCGTTCGGGCGCGGAGGTGCTCTCGTTTGCGAGTATCCGCCCCGACGCGGTTGTCATTTGCGGCAAGCTGCCCGATATGACGGCGGCAGAGCTTGCGGGAATGCTCCCGAACGGCTTTGATATGGTTTGGCTTGTGCCCTCGGGCGAGCCCGAGCCGATGTACCGCAGTAATTTGGTTACGCTCAATATGCCGCTGAACCGTATGGAGTTTTTGAATACGGTGCGTATGCTTGCGGCAAACGGTGCCGAGCAAAGCCGCCCGCGCAAAATCGTGCGCTCGCAAGCGGATGAGGAACTGTTGCGCGTTGCCAAAGAACGGCTGATGGCGCGTCACCACCTCTCGGAGCGGGAGGCGCACAAACTGTTGCAGCGGCGCAGTATGGAGTCGGGATTACGAATTTTAGAGGTCGCGCGGCTGATTGCAGAGGAAGAATAAACGGTATTTTATAGGATAGACAGATTTTAACTACCTGAGGAGGCGGCGTATGAAATTTACAAAAATGCAAGGTGCGGGCAACGATTATATCTATGTAAATTGTTTTCGGGAAACCGTTGAAAATCCCACGGAAACGGCAATTCGCGTCAGCGACCGCCACTTCGGCATCGGTGCGGATGGGCTGGTGCTCATTTGCCCGTCCGAAAAAGCCGATTTTTTTATGGATATTTACAATGCCGATGGCTCGCGTGCCAAAATGTGCGGCAATGCGACGCGCTGTGTGGCGAAATATGTGTATGACAACAAAATGACCGACAAAACCGAAATCGCGCTCGAAACTTTAAGCGGGATAAAGTACATCAAAATCACCGTGCAGGACGGCAAAGCCGTCGCCGCGCGCGTGAATATGGGCGCGCCGATTTTGGCGCCGCGCGAAATTCCGACCAAATTCGACGGCGAAACGGCGGTTAGTCAAAATTTAACTATCGACGGCAAGGCATATGCGGTGACCTGTGTTTCCATGGGCAATCCGCATTGTGTTTTGTATACGGACGATGTGCGCGCGCTTGATTTGCCGCGCATCGGCCCGCAGTTTGAAAACCACGAAATGTTCCCCGACCGCATCAACACCGAATTTGTGCACATCGTCAGCGAAACCGAGTTCGATATGCGCGTGTGGGAGCGCGGCTCGGGCGAAACCCTCGCCTGCGGTACGGGCGCGTGCGCGGCGACGGTCGCTTCGATTTTGAACGGGTATTGCAAACGCGATACTGAGATAAAAGTCAACCTGTTGGGCGGCACGCTGTATATCAACTGGACCGCCGACGGCGATGTGTATATGACCGGCCCCGCCGAAACCGTTTGCACGGGGGAAATATAAATGGGCGATGATGTTTGTGAGAAAAAACGCCCAATCCGAAAGGCGATGCGCCCAAAAGGATATGATTACAGCCGCGGAGGTTGTTATTTTGTTACGATTTGTGTGCGCGACCGAAAAGCGATATTGTCAAAGGTGTTCCCTGTACGGCAAAAAGAACCGCTGAACCGCGTAGGGACAGGCGTCCTCGCCCGTCCACAATACGCTGTAAAATTGTCAGCGTTCGGAAAAATTGTTGAAGAAACAATTTCGTATATTGATGCACATTATGATGCCGTCCAAATTGATAAATATTGCATTATGCCTGACCATATTCACCTTTTAATTACTTTGCAGAGTGATGATTTGATTGGTCAGGACAGGCGGGGACGCCTGTCCCTACGCGATGTTGTACGGCAATTCAAGACCTACACAACCAAGCGGTGCAGGGAAGCGACAGGGGATAACAGTCTCTTACTTTGGCAACCGCGGTATTATGACCATATCATTCGGAACGATGAAGATTATTGCGAAAAATGGCGATATATTGACGAAAATCCAATTAAATATTTATATTCTTATTAGGAGGATTTCCTATGCAAATCAATGAAAACTTTTTAAAAATCGAAAGCAGTTATTTGTTCTCGAACATTGCAAAGAAAGTGAAGGCATACGCCGCGGCGCACCCGGAGAAAGAAATTATCCGTCTCGGCATCGGCGATGTCACCCGCCCGCTTGCGCCCGCCTGTATTGAGGCAATGCACAAGGCGGTAGACGAAATGGCACACGCGGAGACCTTCCAGGGCTATCCGCCCGAATACGGGCAGGATTTCTTGCTCGAAGCCATTTTGGAAAACGATTACAAAGCGCGCGGCGTGGATCTCGATAAAACCGAAATATTTGTTTCCGACGGCGCAAAAAGCGACTGCGGCAATATCGGTGATATTTTTTCGCTCGACAATCGCGTGGCGGTTTGCGACCCTGTTTACCCCGTGTATGTGGACACGAATGTGATGTCGGGCAGAGCCGGCGAGCGCACCGAAACCGGTTGGAGCAACATCCTCTATATGCCCTGCACGGCGGAAAATAATTTCCTGCCTGCCATTCCCACGGAACATGTAGATATAATTTATCTATGCTTCCCGAACAACCCGACGGGGATGCCGATTACCAAAGCGGAGCTCAAAAAATGGGTGGATTACGCGTTGCGTGAGGGCGCGGTGATTTTGTACGATTCCGCGTATGAAGCGTTTATTACCGAAGCAGATGTGCCCCATTCGATTTTTGAAATCGAGGGCGCAAAACAGTGCGCGATTGAGTTTCGCAGTTTCTCAAAAACCGCGGGCTTTACCGGCGTGCGTTGCGGCTACACCGTTGTGCCGCATGATTTGAAATTTAACGGCACCGAATTGAACGCGATGTGGGCGCGCCGGCAGGCAACCAAGTTCAACGGCGTTTCTTACATTACCCAGCGCGCGGCGGCGGCTTGCTACACGCCCGAGGGCAAACAGCAAATCCGCGACATTATCGCGTATTATCAAAAGAACGCGAAAACCATTTACAACGGCTTAAAGGATTGCGGTTTCACCGTGTACGGCGCGGTGGATTCCCCGTATGTGTGGCTCAAAACGCCCGACAATATGGGCAGCTGGGAATTTTTCGATTTGTTGCTGGAAAATATTCAGGTTGTCGGCACCCCCGGCGAAGGGTTCGGCCCGAGCGGCGAAGGATATTTCCGTTTGACCGCGTTCGGCTCGGCGGAAAATACCGAAAAAGCCGTGGCACGCATCAAAGCGTATTTCGGGAAATAAAACAAATAGGTTTTGTGTACCCGTTTTGGGTGGATAGATTGGGATTTGTAGGGGTAAAACGCATTGTATTTTGTGCGTAGGGGTCGGTGAGATTCCCCCTGTTAGGGGAAATGTCGCGCAGCGACAAAGGGGTAATGGCACAGCCGTAACTTGACGACCCGTTGTAGGGGCGGGTCTCCGCGCCCGCCCGTGAATTTTGATGTTATTTAGCGGAACAACACTAAGGTTGTTCCCTACGGGTTGTAGGGGCGATTCACGAATCGCCCGCCGTTTCCGCCCCCCTCTGACGAGGGGGCTGTCAAATGCGCAGCATTTGACTGGGGGAGAGATTTTTCCGTTTCTCTCCCTCCGTCACGCCTTACGGCGTGCCACCTCCCTCGTCAGAGGGAGGAAT
>JBJEPV010000160.1:0-7203 GCA_051881415.1 Candidatus Fimenecus sp. | reverse complement strand
AAAATCGCCGCCATACTGCCGTATGGCAAGATTTTTAACGCAGTTCAGGCGAAAAATATACCGTTTTAAACCATATCGGGTTCAATTCCCCTCACCTTACGGTGAGGGCAAATTGTGGGTGCGGCCTGTTTCCATGTGGAACGAAACCGTAGAAAAGAACGGAAAAACCGTACAACGCTTTGAATTTATCGGCAATAACACAAAATAAGCCGAAATAAACTTGACGAAACCGCTATATATCGTGTAAAATATATAGCGGTAATTTTTTGCAATTTTGAATTTACAGAAAAAGGATGCATTTACGCTATGGCTAAAAAAGCGGAGTACACCGAAGAAAGTATATCCCAATTAAAAGGCGCCGACCGCGTCCGCAAACGCCCCGCCGTTATTTTCGGCTCGGACGGGATTGACGGCTGTAAACACGCGGTGTTTGAAATTCTCTCGAATTCCATTGATGAGGCGCGCGAGGGGCACGGCGACAAAATCATTGTCACACGCTATTTAGACAAATCCATTGAGGTGCAGGACTTCGGCCGCGGCATTCCGATGGACTATAACGAAAAGGAAAAGCGCTACAACTGGGAATTGGTGTTCTGCGAACTGTACGCGGGCGGCAAATACAATACCAACAACGGCGGCAGTTACGAGTATTCGTTGGGGTTAAACGGCTTGGGCCTTTGCTCCACACAGTACGCGTCGGAATATATGGAGGCGGAAATCCACAAAAACGGCACGCGGTATTTAATGCACTTTAAAGAGGGCAACCCCGACGGCGATTTGGTAAAAGAGCCGTACAACAAGCGCGATACAGGCTCGCGCATTCATTGGAAACCCGATTTAAAGGTGTTTACCGATATTGACATTCCGCTGTCCTATTATCAGGAAACGATTAAACGCCAAGCGGTTGTAAACGAAGGTGTGCGCTTTATTTTGAAAGACCAGGTAAGCGGCAATACCTTTGATACCTACGAATACCTTTACGAAAACGGCATTGTCGATTATGTCAAGGAATTTGCCGCCGAGGACGAGATTTTCTCCTCCGTGCAGTATTGGCAGACCGAGCGCAAAGGCCGCGACCGCGCGGACAAGCCCGAATACAAGGTCAAAATCAACGCCGCGCTGTGCTTTTCCAACAAAAAGCAGATGAAAGAGTATTACCACAATTCCAGCTTTTTGGAGCATGGCGGTGCGCCCGAAAAGGCGGTCAGAAGTGCGTTTGTGTCGCAGATTGACGCCTATTTAAAGGCGAACAGCAAATATTTAAAAACCGACAGCAAAATCAATTTTCAGGATATTGAGGATTGCCTGATTTTGGTGGTTTCCTCGTTTTCCACACAGACCTCTTACGAAAACCAAACCAAAAAGGCGATTACCAACAAGTTTATACAAGAGGCGATGACCGAATTTTTCCGCCATCAGTTGGAGGTCTATTTTATTGAAAATCCGCTGGAAGCCGAAAAAATCGCCAACCAAATTTTAATCAATATGCGTTCGCGCATTAAGGCGGAAACGACGCGCCTGAACATCAAAAAGACGCTCCAAACGGGCAACGATTTAACCAGCCGCGTCGAAAAGTTCGTGGATTGTCGTTCCAAAGATGTCAACGAACGCGAAATTTTCATCGTGGAGGGCGACTCGGCGCTGGGCGCTTGTAAACAGGCACGCGACTCGGCTTTTCAGGCGATTATCCCCGTGCGCGGCAAAATTCTCAACTGCTTAAAAGCGGAATACAACAAAATCTTTAAAAACGATATTATCACCGATCTGGTCAAAGTCCTCGGTTGCGGCGTGGAGGTCACGGGCAAGGCAAACAAAGAGCTTTCCTCGTTTAATCTCGAGAACTTGCGTTGGAGCAAGGTCATCATTTGTACCGATGCCGATGTCGACGGGTTCCAAATCCGCACGCTGATTTTGACGATGATTTATCGGCTGATGCCGACGCTTATTCGCGAGGGCAAGGTGTTTATCGCCGAATCGCCGCTGTACGAAATCAACACCAAAGACGAAACGTGGTTCTGCTATACCGAAAAGGAAAAGCAGGAGGCGCTTGCAGAAATCGGTGACCGCAAATATACCGTTCAACGCTCCAAAGGGCTTGGTGAAAACGAAGCGGATATGATGTGGCTGACCACCATGAACCCGAAAACACGCCGCCTCATTAAAGTGGAGCCGGATTATTCGCCCGAGGCCGTCGCCGAAAAGTTCGATTTGCTGTTGGGCGACAATTTGCAGGGGCGCAAAGACCATATCGCCGAAAACGGCTATTTGTATCTCGATTTGGCGGATATTTCGTAAGTATACTTGTAGGGGGCGATGACTCGGCGCCCCGTACAAGCAACAAATTCCACACAATTTATTTTGCAGGGTAGGGCGGGGGCTTGCTCCCGCCGCGGGCGAACACAGTTCGCCCCTCCCGCATGTAGGGAACAACCTTAGTGTTGTTCCGCAAAATCGAATTAAAATCCACGGGCGGGCGTGGAACCCCCCCTACCGCATGTAGGGAACGGCCGTACCGTTCCGAAAAACCACAAAAAAATCTGCGGGCGCGCAATGCACGCCCCTACGTACAAAATGCATTTTGCGGGGTAGGGCGGGGGCTTGCTCCCGCCGCGGGCGAACACAGTTCGCCCCTACCGAATGTAGGGAACGGTCTTGACCGTTCCGAAAAACCATATAAAAATTAACGGGCGGGCACGAAATCTCGCCCTATAATCCGATTTCTATGTATGAACAGGAGTCAAATCCCATGCCCAGAAAACCGAAAAAAGCAGAAATCCCCCACGAGGAGGAATTACAGCCCAACGCCCACATTTTAGGTGCGGGCGAGGTGGTTGAGCAATTCATCACCGACACGCTCGAAACCAACTATATGCCGTATGCGATGAGCGTGATTATGTCGCGCGCCATTCCGGAAATCGACGGCTTTAAGCCCTCGCACCGCAAACTCCTTTACACGATGTATAAAATGGGGCTTTTGAACGGCGGGACGATTAAATCCGCGAATATCGTCGGGCGCACCATGCAGTTAAACCCCCACGGCGACGCGACCATTTACGAAACCATGGTGCGTTTGTCTCGCGGCAATGAAGCACTTCTCTATCCGTATGTCCTTTCCAAAGGTAACTTCGGTAAGGCGTATTCCCGCAATATGCAGTACGCCGCCTCGCGTTATACCGAGGCGAAGTTAGAGCCGATTGCCGCCGAGCTGTTTGCGGATATTGACAAGGATACCGTCGATTTCGTCGACAACTATGACAATACCATGAAAGAGCCGACGCTGTTCCCCGTGACCTTCCCGTCGGTGCTTGTCAACGCCAATACGGGTATCGCCGTCGGTATGGCGTCCTCGATTTGCTCGTTTAATTTGAAAGAAATTTGCGATGCGACCGTCGGGCTTATCAAAAACAACGATTTTGATATCAACGAAGCGGTCAAAGCGCCCGATTTCATCGGCGGCGGGCAGATTGTCTATGACGAGGCGCAAATGCGCGAAATTTTCCGCACGGGGCGCGGCAGTTTTAAGGTGCGCGCCAAATATGCCTATGATAAATCCAACAACTGTATTGATATTACCGAAATCCCGCCGACCACCACGGCAGAGGCGATTATCGAAAAAATCATCGAAAAGGTCAAGGGCGGCACATTGCGCGAAATCGCCGATGTCCGTGACGAAACCGACAAAAAAGGCTTAAAAATCACCATTGACTTAAAACGCGGCACCGATGCGGACAAGCTCATGAAAAAACTGTTCAAATCCACCCCGCTGGAAGATGCCTTCGCCTGCAACTTCAATGTGCTGATTGCGGGCACGCCGCGCGTGTTGGGTGTGCGCGATTTACTGCTCGAATGGATTGCCTTCCGATCGGAGTGCGTCAGCCGCCGCGTGTACTTTGATTTGTCCAAAGCCAAAGACCGCTTGCACCTTTTAGAGGGCTTGCAGAAAATTTTGCTTGATATTGACAAGGCCATTCGCATTATCCGTTCCACCGAGGAAGAGGCGGAGGTCGTGCCGAATTTGATGATTGGTTTCGGCATTGACAAAATTCAGGCGGAATATGTTGCCGAAATCAAATTGCGCCACTTAAACCGCGAATACATTTTAAAACGCACCAAGGACATCGAGGATTTGCGCGCGTCCATTGCGGATATGGAAGATATCCTGTCGAGCAAGGCGCGCATTAAGAAAATCATTGTGGGCGAACTCGAAACGGTTGTCGAAAAATACAACAAACCGCGCCGCAGTGAAATTGTGTATGCCGCCGCCGAGGAGGACGAAACCGCCGAGGATGATATACCCGATTACCCCGTGCACCTGTTCTTCTCGAAAGAGGGCTATTTCAAAAAGATTACACCGCAGTCGTTGCGTATGAGCGGCGAGCAGAAATTCAAAGACGGCGACAGCCTGCTTTTGACGATGGAGGCAACCAACAACACGGAATTGCTGTTCTTTACCGACCGCTGTCAGGTCTACAAAGCCAAAGCCGCCGATTTTGACGATACCAAAGCGAGCGTTTTGGGCGATTATGTGCCGTCTAAACTGCATATGGACGCGGGCGAATCGGCAATTTATATGGCGGTCACGACCGATTATAAAGGCTATATGCTGTTCTTCTTTGAAAACGGAAAACTCGCGAAAGTGGACTTGTCCGCGTACGAAACCAAAACCAACCGCAAAAAGTTGATTAAAGCTTATTGCGACAAGTTCCCGTTGGCGGCAATCCGCCAAATCCGCGAGGATTGCGAACTGGTGGTGCAGTCCACCGCGGGCAGAATTCTCTTGCTCAATACAGGTGCTGTATCGCCGAAAACCACCAAAGATACACAGGGCGTTGCCGTGATGACGCTCAAAAAAGGACACCGCCTTGCAAGTGTACGCGAATATGTCGAGGGCGAGTTCCAAAAACCCGCGCGCTATCGCACGCGCTCCCTGCCCGCCGCAGGCGCGCTCCTCTCCGCCGAGGACGCCGGCGAACAACTGACGCTGTAAAAGGAAATTTGAATGTTTCATTCAATTTGGATTTGTCGGGATAATTTGTCATCCTGAGCGAAGCGAAGGATCGCCAATAGCAAAAAATCAAAATATGCGAAACGAGATTCTTCGCCTAATGGCTCAGAATGACAATGCGTGCGTAGGTGTCGGCGTCTCGACGACCCGTTGTAGGGGCGGGTTTCCATGCCCGCCCGCGAATTTTGATGTGATTTCGCGGAACGGTCAAGACCGTTCCCTACGCACGAAATACATTTTTAGGGTAGGGCGGGGGCTTGCTCCCGCCGTCAATTCACATCGAACCCCGCGGCGGGGGCAAAATTCTCCGAATTCAGGCACCCTTTTGTCTGCTTCGCAGACATTTCCCCTAACAGGGGAATCACCCCGCCCTACCGTACAAATTACCCCCACAAACCCCAATTTATCCTTCTGTAAAAGACGCACTCTCAACAAAAACGCGAATAAAACAAGAAAAAACAACTGCAATCACCGAATTTTCCATATTTTACCGTTGACAAACCGAAAAACTATGACTATAATATAAGAAAGTCGTATAGTCTACAAAAGTGCGACTAAAACATATGGATTATAAAACTGTTTCTGCACGCGCTGCGCGTAACGATTGTAACGGTTCTTCTTGGAGGGGCGTTGTTTGGGAGCGAATTGCGGCAGAGCGTTCGGCAGATTGCCTTTCGCGGAAGAGTCGTTATAATCCAAAGAAAAAAGGAAGGTACAATCATGAAAAAAACACTCAGCATTTTGTTGGCGTTGGCTCTTGTACTCAGCATGGGCGTCATGACGGTCTTTGCTGCACCTGCAACAACCGATGGTAAAGTTGTTCTGACTGCGGATAAGAGCGCGGCAAAGGTTGGCGATGTTATCACCTTTACCGTCACCGCTACTCCGGACAGCACGCTCGGTCTCGGCGCGTTGGATTTCAATGTGCAATATAATCCTGCGAAATTTGAATTGGTAAGCGCAAGTGATGCGGCTTATTTCAACACAGTTTCGTTCAACACTGCGGTTGCCGGCAATTTGCAGTATTCAGGTACTGCACTGAATGCAGTTACAACAACCGGTCCTGTCGTTACATTCCAACTGAAAGTTTTGGCAACCAACGGCGTAGTGGATTTGGTTGTGACAAGTTACGCTTTGGGCGATTTTGACGGTACCGACGCAACCGATTCCGCAATTGCCAATGCAGGCTCCGCTGCTGAGGTGTCTGTTGCTTGTGACCACGCTTATGGCGATTGGACGGTAACCACCCCCGCAACCTGCACCACTGAAGGCGTAGAAACCCGCACCTGCACCGCTTGCGGCGCAACCGACACCAGACATACTGCGACAGTAGCGCATACCCCCGATTCGTGGGAAGTTGTAACGCCTGCTACCTGCACCGACGCAGGTCTTGAAGAACAGAAATGTTCTGTTTGCGACGAAGTCATTGATTCCAGAGCGATTCCTGCGCTGGGGCATGAAATCTCCGATTGGACTGTTACAGTAGAGCCGGATTGTGAAAATCCCGGCGAAAGAACCGGTGCTTGCTCTCGTTGCGGCGCAACTGTTACAGAAGAAGTTTCGGCACTCGGTCATGATATTGCCGATGACGCTTGGGAAGTTGTAACGCCCGCAACCTGCACGGAGCCCGGCCTCAAAAAAGCAGTTTGCGCTGTTTGCGGCGAAGAAGTTGAAGAGGTCATTGCACCTCTCGGCCATAACTTCGGTGAATGGAAAGTTGTTAAAGAGCCGACCGCAACCGCAGAAGGCTCCAAAGAGCGTGTTTGCTCTGTTTGCGGCGAAAAAGAAGTTGTCGCGATTGACAAATTAACGGTGACTACGGATACTTCTGTTCCGAATATTCCGAAGACCAGCGGCACCGTAGCTGGCGGTATTGCGGCGCTTGCAATGCTCTCCATGGCAGCAGGTGTTGCGGCAGTTACCATGAAGAAAAAACACGAGGATGACTAATCCCACCTTGCGTTTTTCGTAAACCGGTAAAAATCCCCCGAGGCAGTTTATCTGCCTCGGGGGTTATCTTTCGTATATGTGATATGCATGCGTGCAGGGATTGTCCGCCCTGTTCCGAAAATTACAAATTGGGATTTGTGGAGGAATACACGGAACGGGCGAAATAAAACGCGTGCGTAGGGGCGGGTCTCCGTGCCCGCCCGCGAATTTTGATGTGATTTCGCGGAACGGTCAAGACCGTTCCCTAC
>JBJEPV010000159.1:0-7249 GCA_051881415.1 Candidatus Fimenecus sp. | reverse complement strand
GGGGAATCACCCCCGCCCTACCGTACAAATTACCCCCACAAACCCCCATACACCGCAAAACCGCCGCAGGGCTTTTTGACCCTGCGGTGGCACGCATACATCTGCAATATATACAAATTACAACCCGCTTTGTTTACGCGGTTGCGCCCTCGCGCAATGCTTTCAACTCGATTTCAACGGCTTCGTCAATGGTGGGCTGAGTTTTCTTTTGCTTGCGCAAGGAAAGCCCGACGGCCAAATCCACAACCAAATCGAGCAAAAACAGCCCGATACCGACCAAATAAAACGGCGACACACTGCCCGAAAACAGCCCCAAGGAAAGGTCGGCGCACTGCGCGGTGAACTGCGACAAAAACAGCGCCGAAAGCCCCCAAGTGACAAGGCTGATGACATTCAAAATCACATTGAAAAGCCAATGCAAGTTAATCGCGCCGATAAGCACCACAAAGAAGTTCAGCACACCCGCGACCACCGCAACAAGTGCCATCAGCACCGCCAAAAGCATTGCCGTAACCGCCCCGCCGAGCACTTCGCCGTTCATCAAAGCGAGCACCGAGCCGAGGTCAAATTTCAGCAAATAATTGAGTACAAAGGTCAAGAAAGAGATAGACTCCGTCCCCTCGCGGAACGGGAACGCAAAGGTCGCGTTCAGCAGCGGTACCACCAATGCTATAAGCGGCAACAGGGTGCAAACCAAACGCACAATGCGCAGAGGAGAGCCGACGGTTGCGCTTTTGAAGTTACCTGTACGGTAATGCAGGCGCGCAAACGAGCGCTCCGCAATATCGGCGTCTTCTTCGAGCCGTGCCTCCCAATTAAAATTCGGAATATTCTCGCCGCAATGCTTGCATTCCGCACGGAAATCATACCAATGCAATTTTGCGCCGCAATTCGGACATTTTGCCGCCATAAGACCAATCCTTTCCGTTTTTACGCTATGCTGAAAATCAGTAGATAAGGTATTATAGCATACCTTTATATTTTTTTCAAGCGAATTACATTCCAAGAAAGCGGACGCAGTTTTGCCGTAACCGTTCTGCCGTCTTTTTCGGGCAGATTTGCCGCGTTCGAGGGTTTCACGGGTGCGGAGACAATGGAATTCTCGTCTTTCAAGCCGAAGCCCGCCATTTCGATATGTTCAAACGGAATAAATTCCTCCATATCGGGCAAATCGAGCGTCAGCGCGTAATCTTCTTCAAAATCACGGTTGACCGCGAACACCGTCAGCTCCGTTTCGTCCTCCGAAAGAATTGCCACGCCGTCCAAATCGGGCACATCGGTAAATTCTTTGGTGTCGTGCTTGTCACAGCGGATTTGCGACACGAGCGCCGTGCCGCGCCCGTAGTTTGACATATGCATAAACGGATAAAAAATCGTCTGTTCAAACACCCCGCCGCCGTTTTCGGTCATAATCGGTGCAATGACATTCACAAGTTGCGCAAGGCACGCCACTTTTACGCGGTCGGCGTGGCGCAACAGCGTGATGAGCATTAAGCCGACCAACAGCGCGTCCTCAAAATTATAAATATCCTCTAACTGATGGGGCGCTGTGCACCAGCGTTCGATTTTTTTGTCCGCATCAAAGGAATGATACCAAACATTCCACTCATCAAAGGACAAATTCACTTCGTGTTTCGAGTGCTTTTTGCCTTTGATGTAGTCGCAAACCGACACCACCGTGTGGATAAAATCATCCATTTCCATGGATTTTGCAAGAAAACTCGCGGTATCATCGGTTTTGTTGTCGTAATATTGATGTAAGGAAACATAATTTACTTTGTCATACGCCAAATCGAGCGTTTGCGCTTCCCAATCGCCGAAGGTTTTGGTGTGGCTGTTGGAACTGCCGCAAAGCACCAATTCAATCGACGGGTCAACCCAGCGCATGACCTTTGCCGCCTCTGCCGCGGCTCTGCCGTATTCATAGGCGGTTTTGTGCCCGATTTGCCAATCGCCGTCCATTTCGTTGCCGAGGCACCATAATTTAATGTTGTGCGGATTTTCTACGCCGTGTTTGCGGCGCAAATCGCTGTAATACGAGCCGCCGGGGTGGTTGCAGTATTCCACAAGCGCACGCGCCTCTTCTGCCCCGCGCAGACCCAAATTCACCGCCATCATACATTCGGTATTCGCCTTTTTGCACCATTTGAGAAATTCGTTGGTGCCGAAGGTGTTGGGCTCTGTCACGCCCCAGGCAAGCTCTAAGCGTTTCGGGCGCTCCTCCACAGGGCCGACGCCGTCCTCCCAGCGGTAACCGGAAACAAAGTTGCCGCCCGGATAGCGGACAATCGGCACATTCAGTTTGCGTACTTCGTCTATAACATCCTGCCGCAAGCCGTCCGCATCGGCAGTGGGGTGGCCGGGCTCGTAAATCCCGCCGTAGACCGCGCGCCCCAAGTGCTCGATAAATGAGCCGTAGATGCGCTTGTCTACTTCACCGATTTGAAAGCTTTTGGAAAGGGGGAATGACGCTTTTTTCATATGTATCACGCTCCAAGGAGTTTATAGGTTTCTGTCGTTTCGCGGCGGCATTGCCGCGGATTTGTGTTTTGCATAAATTGGGGGTTGGATATACAACCCCCAATTTACATTTCCTTTTCGCCCGTTTGGCGGGCGGCGGTGACGGTATTTTTGAGCAAAGTTGCAATCGTCATCGGGCCGACGCCGCCGGGAACGGGCGTTATATACGAGGCTTTCGGCGCGACGGCGTCAAAATCCACATCGCCGCACAGCTTGCCGTTTTCGTCGCGATCCATACCGACATCAATGACCACCGCGCCGTCTTTCACCATATCGGCGGTGACAAACTTCGGAATGCCCACGGCGGCGACCAAAATATCGGCGCGCGCGGTGACGGCGGCAAGATGGACGGTTTTGGAATGGCAAACCGTCACCGTACCGTTTTGCTGTAACAAAAGCATCGCCATAGGCTTGCCGACAATGTTACTGCGCCCGATCACCACACATTCCTTGCCCGCCACGGGGATATTGTAGTATTTGAGCATTTCCATAATCCCCGCGGGCGTGCAGGGCAGGAAACTGTAATCCCCAATCATAATGTGCCCGACATTGACTGCGTGGAAGGCATCCACATCTTTTTCCGGATTGATGGCGGCGATAACCGCCTTTTCGTCCAAATGCTTCGGCAAGGGCAGCTGACAAAGAATGCCGTGAATACTGTCCTTTTTGTTGAGTGTATCAATCAAATCCAATAATTCTGCCTGCGTGGTGCTTTCGGGCAAGGCGTATTCTTCGGAAACAATGCCCGCTTCGGCACACGCTTTCTTTTTATTGTTCACATAGGTGCGCGAGGCGGGGTTGTCCCCGACGATAATGACCGCAAGCCCTACGGAAATTCCCTTTTGCTTTAAGGCTTCCACCTGCGTTTTGACCTCTTGCTTTACGGCGGCGGAAACCGCCTTGCCGTCAAGAATTGTTGCCATTTTTGCGCGCCTCCTTTTGCTGTTTTTCGAGCATTTTATTTTTCGCCTGCTGGGCTGTTTTCACTTTTTGCCGTTTTTCGCGTTTTTCTGTCTTTTCGGTGTCGAGCTGATAGTCCAGTTCCGGCGGCAACGCCTCCACCGGCGTATACGGCACGGGATTTTTCTTTAACTGCACGAGTTTTATAATTAAAATCGCAAGGCAGGTTACTGCCAATACCAAGGACAGGACTTGCGATACGCGCAAACTTGTCGAGCCTATGTAGAGGCTGTCGGTACGCAGACCCTCCACAACGGCGCGCTCCGCCCCGTACAAAACCCCGTAGCACAAAATCAACTGCCCGCTGAATTTGTAGGCTTTTTTACAGATAAGATATAAAACGAAAAAGCTGAAAATGCACCAAACCGACTCATACAAAAAGGTCGGGTGCACCGGCAGGGACGGGTCCATCGTAATGCCTTTTGCCAAAAATTCGCTTTCGTGCGCATAAATATAGTTCGTCACCTTGGCACTGCTCATGCCGAGAAACCCCTCGGTATTGGTGCCGAACGCTTCCTGATTGGCATAATTGCCCCAACGGCCGATGCCCTGCCCGATTAAGAAGCTCATCCCCGCCAAATCGAGGAGCTTTAAGAAATTGAGCCCATTGTGGCGGCAGGTGAAGTACGCCGCGAGAATTCCGCCGATAAGCCCGCCGTAAATGGCAAGCCCGCCGTGCCAAATTTGCGGAATTTCCGCAAGATGCACGCGGTAATACTCCCACTCAAACAAAACATAATAAAGCCGCGCGCCCAGAATGCCGCCGATGGTGCCGAACAGCAGAATATCCAGCATTTTGTTCAAATCCAGCTTCCATTTGTATGCCATTCTGCCGCCGAACAGCACGGCAAGCAAAAAACCGAACGCGATAATCACGCCGTAGAACTTGATGCTGAATTCCTTGCCGAACAGCGAAAACTCGCAGAAGGTGGAATACACATTAAAAATGTGGTCGATTCCCGTGAAGCGAACCGCCGTGTAATCGGTAAAAAACTGCATAGGCTTACTCTCCTTTAATCACCGTCAAGGAACGGCAGTTGACATCGATTGCCGTGCGCAGGCGGGCATTGACCTCGTCCGGCGTCAGGCTTTGCAGAATTTCGGCGTCGTCAAAAAGGCTCTCTTTGCGGAAATACGACGACACCATATTGTTGGCAATCGACTCTATATCGTTAAACTGCATCACCGTTCTGCCGTAATGCTTTTTGCGAATGCGCTCGAAATCCGCTTCGGAAATCCCGCTTTCCTGCAGGGCGGAAATGCGCTCGACCAGCCTTTGCTCCACCGCGCGCGCATCGGGCGTTTCGCCCGTAAAAATTGTTGCCGCGTAGCCGTAGCCGTAAAAATACTCCCAATCAAACGAGGTGTTCACAAGCCCCTCTTCTAAAAGTGCATTGTAAAACGGCGTGGTTTTGCCGCAAATCGCGTCCAACAGCAGGTTGCTGATGATGACCTCTTTTAACGAGCGTTCGGGCGTGTTCACCGCCTCTTTAAAACCGAGGCTGAAAATCGGCGCGGCAACGGCAAGCGTTTCCTCGTCATATGCCTTTTTGACTTCGCGCGGCTCGTCGTGGAATTTGCGTTCGATTTCGACGGGTGCGGCGGGCTTTAACACGCGGTCGGCAACCGCCAAAACCTGCTCGGGCGTGACATTTCCCGCCACGCAAAGCACCATATTGGATAGATTATAAAAGGTGTTGTAGCATTTGTAAAGCAATTCTGCGGAAATTTCCGCAATCGAGTCCACCGTGCCCGCAATATCAATGCGCACAGGGCAGTTGTGATACATCGCGCGCAACAGCAAAAACAGCGATTCCCAGCCCGCTTCGTCGCGGCACATTTGGATTTCCTGCCCGATGATGCCCTGTTCCTTTTGCACGGTCGCCTCGGTAAAATACGGGTGCGTGACGAAATCCAGCAGGATTTCCAACGAGTCCGTCAAATTGTCGGTACACGAAAACAGATAGCAGGTTTTGTCAAATGAGGTGTAGGCGTTGGCGTTGGCACCCGTTTTGGCGTAGCGCTCAAACGCGTCCAAATCCTCGCTTTCAAACAATTTGTGCTCCAAAAAGTGGGCAATGCCCTCGGGCACGCTTGTAAATTCTTTTTCGCCCGCCAAACGGAAATCCGTATCCAAAGAGCCGTACTGCGTGCCGAACATGGCATAAGCAGAGGCGTAATTTTCTTTCGGATATACCAAAATTTTCAACCCCGACGGGTGGTCAATGTCATAATAGAATTCCTGCAGCCGTGCGCTTTCCACCTTGCGCATTTTTACTTGTGCCATACCTTACGCCTCCTCCTTACTGCAAAGGAAATACACCGTGTCCAGGGTCATCCGCTTTGCCGCCGCAATGACATCCGCGCGCGTGACGCGTTCAATCCCCGCGATATACTCTGCGGGCGTGCACAGCGGCTCGTCTATGAATTGGCTGTAATAGGCAAGCGCGGTTTCGGGGGTGTCGTCCACGCTGCGAAACACATCCGCAATCGCCGCTTTGGACGCTTGCAGGGCATCGTCGGTAAATTCGCCGTTTTGCATCACTTGCAGTTGGCGAAGAATTTCATCCAGCGCCGCCTGTTTGTTTTCACTTTCAATGCCGCTTTGCACCGCAATAATGCCCTTGCGGCGGTCGAGTCGCGCCGAGCAGTAGTAGCAAAGTGACAGTTTTTCGCGCACCTGCGTAAACAGCCGCGAATACGGCCCGCCGCCGAACACATCGGTCATTACGCGTTCGGCGTAATAGTGGTCGTCGGGCGAGGTCATACCGCTGCGGAAGCCCAAAACGAGTTTGCTTTGGTTTAAGTCCATCGATTCGGTTTCTTCGGTGACATCCTCACAGGTTTCTACGAAAACGGTTTCAATGGTCTGCGGACGCCGCGGAATGTCCGCAAAGCGCGTCTTTAAACTCTGTTCGAGCGCATCAAAGGCAATATCCCCCGCCGCACACACGGAAATATGCGCTTCGCAGAGCAGTTGTTTCCACGCGGCGAGCAAATCGTCGGGTGTAAGCGCGCGCATATCTTTTAAAATATCGTCGGTGCGAATGCCGTACAGCTCGTCTTTGCACATGGTTTCGACCATACGCCGCAACGCATAGGCGCGTTTGTCATTCAGCTCGCTTTCCAAATCCGCCACGCAAAGGCGAATTTCCGTCGCCGTGCGCTCGGCAGAGAATGTGCCGTTTTCCAAATACGGGCACAAAAGCAAATCGAGCAACAACGAGAGCACCGCCGCACTGACGGACTCGCCGTCGAGCGCGTAACGGTCATTTAAGCAGGTTGCCTGAAAACTCAGGCGAAATCCCTCGCCGACCTTTGCGGTGTTGCAGGACAGCTCCGCCCCGTACAGCAACTCCAAGCGTTCATTCAACAAATTGAGGGACGGAAATTTTGCCGTGCAATGCGTCAGGTACGACGCGAGCACCGTATATTCCGCGGTATGCACGCCGAGCGGCATCAGCAAATCCACCGAGACGCAGGTGGTTTTTGCAGGGCCTGTCCGCACGCGCAGCAGGCGGATTTTATCGCCGATTTCAAGCATTTCGGGCTGCACCGACATAAAAACAACTCCTTTTACCGAAAAAAGTGTACTATAAATGTATAGTTTACCATAACTGTTTTAAAAATTCCATATTTTCACAGGAAATTTACATTTTTGCAATTTGCGCCTGCCACGCGGGGAATGTATTTCGTGCGTAGAGGGGGTAGTGACGCGGTATTCTGCCGGATTTCATGTTGTTTTGCAGACGGACAAGCCCGTTCCCTA
>JBJEPV010000158.1:0-32004 GCA_051881415.1 Candidatus Fimenecus sp. | reverse complement strand
ACGGGCGCGCAATGCACGCCCCTACGCCCATATTGTATTTTATGCGTAGGGAACGCCATTGCCCGTTCCGTTAATTACCCCCACAAATTCCAATTTTTATTGGTAAGGGTTATGTTTCTTTCACCCGATTGCCTGCACGGAATTGTAAAAATCAAGGGTTTTGAATTTATGCTCGGTTTTGCGGAGTAAATAGGTTTCGGTGATATAGGAAAGCTCATCTAACAGCCTTTCGTCCATTTGAAAGGCATAAAGCCCTTTATTTTCCGAAAATACGATATGCCGCATTGCATTGACAATCCCCAAAGGCAAGGAGAACGGCGCGGTGGCGGGGGCGCAGTTTTCACAGTACAAAAGCCCCTCTTGCATATCAAAATACATGGTATCGGTTTCAAAGGTGCCGCAATGCTCGCACGCCACCAAATTCGGCGCGTAGCCCGCAAGCGTCAACAGCCGCAGTTCGGTAATCGCTTTGAGTTGCTTTGGCGCGTATGTATCGTTGCACAGAAAGTACAACGAATTTAAAATGACTTTCAAATTGTCTTTGGCGTTTTCCTCTTCGGGAGAAAAGGTGTATCCGAGTTCCAAAAAATACTCGGCAAGCGCCAATTTGTCAATGCTTTCGCGCAGTTTAAAAAACAATTCGATAGGCTCTGCCTCATCCACAACAAAGCTATCCTTTGTTTCGGCAAGCGTCAGCGCGGCGAAACAAAATTTGCCCGTTGCCGCGCCCTTTTTGCTTTTGACGGCTTTGCCGCCGCGCACAAATGCGCGCAAAGTGCCGCGCGTTTCGGTGAGCACCGTAATCAGTTTATCGCGTTCACCGACACTCTGTTCTTTGAGTATCAGTCCTTTGGTTTTGAAGGTCATAGGGTTTCACCTCGTCCACGGCATTTTGTAGGTCTTGCTTGTTCGCGCAATACGCCAAATAGTCCTGCACACTGCCGCTGTGTATAAAAATATCCCAATAGGTTTTCTCCAAAATATTCACCGCTTTCAAAAGGCTTTATACACATAAATTAGCCTTAAAAAGCGGTGAAATACCTGTCAATCCAATCCAAAATTGTGAATGAGTCCCTCGCGGTTGCGCCAATCCTCTTTCACCTTGACCCACACCTGCAAATTCACCTTACAGTCGAAAAAGCGTTCCATATCCTGCCGCGCAAAGGTCGAGATTTTTTTAAGCATTTTGCCGCCCTTGCCGATGATAATGCCCTTGTGGGTTTCGCGTTCACAGTAGATTGTCGCGTCAATGTCCACAAGCCCCGAGCCGTCCTCGCGCTCGCGCATTTTTTCAATCGAAACTGCCGCGCCGTGGGGAATTTCTTTGTCCAAAAGACGAAGCATTTTTTCGCGTATCATCTCTGCCGCCAGCACCCGTTCGGGCTGGTCGGTTAAAGTGTCGTCGGGGAAAAAGTGCTCGCTTTCAAACGCTTGTTTTTTCAGTTCATCAAGCAAAATATGCATCCCGTTGCCGTCTGCGGCGGAAACGGGAATCACCGCCTCAAAATCCATTAACCCCGACAGATACGCAATGCGCGCCATCAAATCGGTTTTGTCTTTGACGGTATCGATTTTATTGACCGCCAACAGCGTCGGGATTTTTGCTTTTTTGATTTTATCAAGCAGTTCGAGTTCCGCTTCGTTACATTCTTTATCGAGTGCTTCCGCGACAAACAGGCACGCGTCCACACCCGCAATGCTGTCGGACACGGCTTGTACCATTTTTTCGCCCAATTTGGTGCGCGGACGGTGAAAACCCGGTGTATCGGTAAAGACCAACTGCACATTGTCCTCGGTGGTCAGCACGCCCATAATGCGCGTACGCGTGGTTTGCGGCTTGCTGGACACAATCGCAATTTTACTGCCCAACAGGCGGTTTAAAATCGAGGATTTGCCGACATTCGCTTTGCCGACAATCGCAATAAACGCGGTTTTTGGGGTTTGCATAGAAATACTTATTCCTTTCGAGATGTTGTGCTGTTGTCCTGTGTACTGCTTTTGCCGAACCCTTTGAAAATAAACACGGTTGCGAGTGCCACAGACAGCAAAAATACAAGGAGCATATACGGCTTGGCGCAATAATATTGAAACATTGCCAGGAATGCCGCCTTTTGCCCTAAAATCGAAATGCCGACGCATACCGAGAAAATCGCGGCGACCAACACCGCACCCGCGGCGGTATCTTTGGCGATTTTTCCCTTTTCGGTGTGCTGTACGCTCGCCAAATCCACCGCGCGCTCCACAGCGGTATTGACAAGTTCCAGCGCCACAACCAACGCGTTTGCCAAAAACAGCACGGCAAACTGGGTGCGCGTCACCGTAAAAAAGTCATACACCGCCAAAAAGGTATACATATACACCATGCAGGTGAAATGAATGCGCATATTGCGCTCGTATTTGAGGGCATACCATATGCCGCGAAAGGCATAGCCGAAGCTCTTTACTAAACTTTTCATACCGCTTTATTCGCCGTCAAAATAGTAACTGCCGTTGCGTTTGAGCCCCAACTGCGTTAAAACCGATTCTTCCTTTTCGCGCATATGTACGGCCTCTAAACCGCCGTTCACATGGTCATAGCCTAAAAGGTGGAGCATGGAATGCACGGTTAAAAACGCAACCTCGCGCTGTAAGGGATGGCCGTATTCCTCAGCCTGCGCCACAGCGCGTTCCATCGAAATGACAATATCCCCGAGCAGTTTTGCGCCCGTTTCGGGGTTGACATCATACACGCCGTTTTCACCAAGCGGGAAAGACAGCACATCGGTCGCCTTGTCGATATTGCGGTGCTGTTTGTTCAGTTCCTGAATTCTTGCGTCATCCACAAAGGTGACGCTGATTTCGGCAGAGCCTTCAAAATTCTCCTGCACCAATACTGCGTGACAGCACCGGCGCACGAGCATACGCACACCCGTGGGGATTTTGACTTCTTTTTGGTCGTTGGCAATCATCACTTTGATTTTATCGGTCATTTGCGTTTTGCCTCCTCATTCTTTTCGTAAGCCTTAATAATATCCTGCACCAACTTGTGGCGCACCACATCTTTTTCGGTAAACCGACAAATGGAAATGTCGGGAATATCCTTTAAAATTTTCATCGCCTGCAACAGCCCCGACTTTTTGCCGTCGGGCAGGTCAATCTGCGTAATATCGCCCGTGACCACCATTTTGGAATTAAAGCCCAAACGCGTTAAGAACATTTTCATTTGCTCTTTGGTGGTATTCTGCGCTTCATCGAGAATAATAAAGCTGTCATCGAGCGTTCTGCCGCGCATATAGGCAAGGGGAGCGACCTCAATACTGCCGCGCTCCTGATAGCGCTGAAACGCCTCGGCACCGAGCATATCAAACAGCGCGTCGTATAAGGGGCGGAGATACGGGTCGACCTTTTGCTGTAAATCACCGGGCAAAAAGCCCAATTTTTCGCCTGCCTCGACAGCGGGGCGGGTTAAAATAATGCGGTTGACTTCTTTTGCGCGAAATGCCGTGACCGCCATAGCAACCGCCAGATAGGTTTTGCCCGTGCCCGCAGGGCCTGCACCCAAGGTGATGGTATTTTGGCGAATGGCCTCGACATACTTTTTCTGCCCCAAGGTTTTGGGCTTGACTGGCTTGCCCTTTGCCGTCATACAAATGCAGTCGCCGACCAGCCCCGAGAGCTTGTCCTCTGCCCCCTCGTTGACGAGGGAAAGCACATAGCGCACATTTTGCTCGGACAGTGCCTCGCCTTTGTTGATGAGCATTAACAATCCGTTCACGGCGCGGACGGCTTTTTGCACATCGTCCGCTTCGCCGCTGATTTTCAAATCCGACCCGCGGCTTAACACCTTGACGCGGAACTCCTGCTCAATCTGCCGAATATTCTCATCAAAACTGCCGAACAGGCTGACCGCATGCTCCATACGGTCAACACTAATCAACTGTTCAAACAACGAACCACTCCCACATAACAAAATTCTGTTCAAATTTAATATATTATAGCACAGATTTTGTGATTAGTCACTAATTTTTTCTACAAAAATCTCCTGATTTACCCCGATTTCTTTTTCACAGGTCACCAAAGCGTGCACGCACGGTACGCCGCCGTCTTGTGAAAAGGTCACACTTTCAGACAAAATGGTGCTCTCCTGCCAAATATCTTTATATGCGGCGGTAAAATTTTTGACGGCATAGCGCAGAGCGTCGGTTTCCGTTGCAAAGGTAAACTCCGAAGCAAACGCCGGTTTGCGGTCATACAAAATCCCAACGGGCAACGCCGTGTCGCCGTTCGACAGATATTCGGCGGTTTGGTAAGCGTTTTCGCCGAGCGCGGGTGCAAGCGGCAATTGGATGCCGAAAAAGAACAGGGTTTTGCGCTCTTGCACCCCACTGCACCGCAAAAATGGCTCTGCGGGACTTGAAAACAGTAAATTGCGTTCCACACGGGCATACACCTTGCCCTGCGCGCCTTTTAAGGTTTCGGAATTGTCGAGATTTTGCACCACGCCGGAAATCAGCAAATCCCCTTTGAGCACCGCCGAGCCCACGGGCAACGCCGCCGTACCGGAAAACACCTCTATTTTGGTTAGTATGCCGTCTTCGGCGGCAATTATGTTGGAGGGCGTAAAGGTGTCGAGAATTTCGGGCTGTTCTATCGCCTCGCGCACCTCAATCACCGCTTTGCAGTTGTCAATATTGACCGCCGCCCAGGAAAGTGTTTCTAAATTTTCCAACAGTCCGTCTGCCAACGCTTCGCCGCTGATGCGACTGCGGCGCACGCCGATATGCAAACCCATATTTTCGGTGATTTCCAAAATCGTTTCGGTTGGGATTTCGCTGTTCCCCGTCACTTCAATCGTCCAAATATGCCCCGAAAGCACCGCAATCAGCAAGGCGGACACCGCCACGCCGCACAAAAGACCGACGCGTTTTTTGTTGCGCGCCGAGAAAAACGGCAGACCGTGTTTTTCGGCAATGCGCACGCGAACCCCCGAACGGTAAGCGACGGGACGAATGCGTTTGTACGCGCGGGCAGAGGTTTTGCCCGAAAAGTATTCGCCGTGGCTTTGCAAATCCCAAAGCGGAATATGATATTTGACGCACAAATTCAAAAAGCGCTCGGGAAAGCCCCCGTGCCCCGTAAACAAAACATATCCAAACAGACTGCGCAGTAATTTGACAATCAGCAAGCCGCTCTCCTCCCACTACCTTGTAAACTCCACCGACTGAATTTCGCCGTGGATTTCGGTTTGGCTTTCGGAATAGGCGCGAATGGTCAGATTGCGCCCGTAAAACCGCAGTACGCACGCACCGGCGTTGAGTGCGATACCGTCCTCGGTGTATTCAAGCACGCCCTTACAGCCGTCCACCACCGCCTCGCCGTTGCCGAGCATTTCGATATACGGTATATCGCGCGATGCTTTTTCGGTAAGCTCTGAAAGTGCGCCGTTCGTGCGCTTTGCAGTTTGTTTTCTTTGCCTGTGCATTTCGTTCACCTCCACGCATAGAAATGTATGCGCACGCATATAAATTCAGTACCGAGACCGTCAAAAAAAGGGGATTATTTCCATGCAAAAAGCATTGCGCGTGTGGGTGTATGGAATTTTCGCGGCCGCGTGCATCGGATTGTTTTTGCGGCCGCAAATTTGCGCGGCAGGCGTGCAAAATGCGCTGTTGCTGTGTGCAAAAACGCTTGTGCCTTCCCTGTTTCCGTTTCTGGTGCTGTCGGGATTTTTTCTGCGTTCGGGGTTGTGCACGATTTGCGGCGCGCGGCTTTCAAATTTTACGGCGCGGCTGTTTCGTCTGCCGGGAGAAAGCGCGGGCGTATGGCTGCTGTCGATGGTCGGGGGCTTTCCCGTCGGTATCCAAATGACGGCCAACCTGTTTGCGGACGGGCAAATCACAAAGCGGCAGGCGGTAACCATGTGTCTGTTCTGTTTCAATGCCGGGCCGGCGTTTGTTCTTTCCGCCGTCGGTGTGGGGCTCTACGGCAGTGCGCGCGTCGGCGGGGTGCTGTACGGCGCGTTATGTCTTGCGGCGCTGACGGGCGGACTGCTTCTGCGATTTTCATTCCCGAAACCGCCGAAAAATACAGCAAAATACGAAAGCCGTGTTTTGCACATTCAGCTTTCCACGGCATTCACACAATCGGTCAGCGAAGCGATGCAAACCACCTTGCAAATATGCGCGTGGGTGGCGCTGTTCGGCGGAATTTCCGCCTTACTGAAAGCCCTGCCGCTTCCGCAGAGAGTACACCTTGCACTTGTCTATATAACCGAGGTCACCAACGGTGTCACTGCCGCCGCGGGGCGTTTGCCGCTGCCTGCGGTTGCGGCAATTCTTTCCTTCGGCGGGCTTGCCGTGCATTGTCAGGTGCTGGCGGATTTAACCCGTTGCGGCATTTCCTATTTCCGCTTTTTCTGTGCACGGCTTTCCGGTGCGGCGCTGTCTGCGCTGTATTGTTTTTTGCTTTTAAAGATTTTCCCCTGTGAGGTGAACACCTTTGCGGGAACGGCTGTTCTATCCCACGCGGGGGTGTCGGTTTCCGTGCCCGCCGCGGCGGCGCTGTTGCTTTGCGCGATACTGTTCCTTTGGGAGGTTGAAAGTAAACGAAAAGTATGCTACAATACAGGCAACGCCGAAACAGACAGGGGTAACCGAAATGAAAAAACAAGCCAAAGTCGAAATCGCACCGAAATGCGAATACTGCGTGCACGCACGCCCCTCGCCCGACGGGGAAACGGTGCTTTGCCCCAAAAAGGGCGTGGTGGAAAAAGACAGCAAATGCCGAAAATATAAATATGACATTTTAAAACGGCAACCGAAGCATAAGCCGAAATTACAGGAATTTTCGGCGGAGGATTTTGAATTGTAAATGAAGAAAAGCGAGCGGAAAATTCCACTCGCTTTTTTCATGGTATAAACGCGATTTCACAGTCGGAAACCGCCTGTTTTATTTCGCTTGCACGCGGTATACCTTGACCCCGTGCGACGGCACTTCTGCCGAGAGTGCGTCCAACACCTCTGTCGAGGTTTTCGCCCAAAGGTCGGTGCAGGTGTAGCCGTCCGCAGACAGCGGCAAACCGACAAACGCCATATTGGAAATGGCTTTCAGAGAAGTCGTCATATGCATTGCCTTCGGCGCTTTGTTAAAGAAGCAAACCGCCGCTTCGCCGTTTGCAAGGGGCTTTACAAGAATATCGCAAAGGCCTGTGGTCTTCACGCGGCGGCAGGGCGCACATTTTTCGTCTTGGTCAATGGCAATCAAATCTTTATCGGTCAGGATTTTCAAAATCGGATTGTCCGTATCCGCCGAGCCGTCCGCTTTTAAGAACAGGCGAATATCATTGCCCAAAACCAACGGCGACGCCATCATACACCAAAGGGTAAAGTGTGCCTTATTTTCTTCCAAGGTCAAATTGCCGTTGCCGACTTCCAGCATATCGGGGTCGTTATAGCCGCCGACGCACGCATACTGATACAAACGCACATTTTTTTCGTAAATGCCGACAATGGACGCCCAATTCGCCTGAATATCGGGTGTGGTGCGCCACAGATTGCCCGCTTCGCTGCCCCATTTATACGGTTTGTTCCAGCCCCATTCGCAAATGGAGAATACAATCGGCTTTTCGGGCACGCCGTGTTCTGCGGCGTATTTTGCCGTAGCGCGCTTTAACTCTTTGCCCATTGTAATATACTGCGTGGCGGCACTGTCCATTTTGGAAGCAATCGGATTGCGGATTTCCAGGGTGTTGTCGCCCTTTTTCAGGCGGATTTTAATCTGCGTTCTGCCGTCTCGCGTCCAAGATTTGGTCGGTGGGAAGGTCACGGGATATTTTTCCGCCCCGTTGACGGTGACGACAGCATATTTCTCGGTTTCGCCTTTTTTGTGCACCACAAAGGTCAGCACATATTCGCCGTCCTCGGGAATTTGGACATAACTGAATTTGATTGCGCCCAAATTGCTGTCTAACCGCGTGACATAACAGCTTTTGCCGTCATCCACGATTTTCGCCGCGCCGTACAGTTCGCCGTTTTCGGCTTCAAGAACGATTTCCTCTTTGAGCGCGCCGCCGCCGATTAAAACTTTGTCAATCATCGGTGCGGTGGTGGGAATATACTGATGGTGGCAGAAATCGTATTTGAAATACTCAATACCCCACTCGGCAAAGGTTTCGGCATCTGTGCGCTCATGCCCCAGGGAAGCGGGCAAATCCTCACAGGTCAGCGTGCCGTTGGAGGAATAAATCCCCGCTTTAAAGCCTTTTTCGTTTAAGCGGCGCACAAGCGAGGGAATGCCCGACGGGAATGTGGTCAGGTCGCCTTGCAATTTGCCGTTTTCGTCGCGCATGGAGCTTTGCCAGCAGTCGTCCAAATTCACATAACGGTACCCTGCCGCCAACAGTCCGGATTTCTGCATGGCGTCGGCGGTTTCCAAAATCAAATTCTCATCGATTTTGTTGCGAAATGTATTCCAGCTTGACCAGCCCATCGGCGGTGTGAGCGCTACACCGTTGTTGTACGGCGCGCAGGCTTTGATGTGCACGTCGGCGCGCTTCATTGCCTTTTTGACTTCGCAAATGGGGCAAATGTTTTTCTTTTTCATCGTGGCGACACCTGCCGCCGCAGCGCCCGCCGCAAGCGTTACGGCGGCGGGAATGATTTTACCGAGCATGGATTTCCCTCATCTCTTTTTTTATTTTACGAAAACAGGGGGCAAGCTTGCTGCCTGTCCCCTGTTTTTTGTCTTGCATTTTCGGATTATTCGGCAGACGTTTCTGCGGGAGCAGGCTCTGCTTCTGTTTCCGCTTCTGCGGCAGCCTCAGCCGCCAATTCGTCAATCGAAACGGGGGTGCCTTCCGCAGCTTCCGTTGCGGGTGCGGGCGGGTCTAACAACGCCTTGATAGACAGGCTGACGCGTTTCTTGTCGAAATCGACATCCAAAAGCTTAACTTCCACTTCGTCGCCGACCTTCAAAACTTCTGCCGGGTTGCCGATGTGGTTGTAAGAAATTTCGGAAATGTGGATAAGACCGTCAATGCCGGGCAGAATGTTGGCAAACGCACCGAAGGTGGTCAAGCCGACAATCTTTGCTTTGAGCACCGAGCCGACGGGATAATCTCTTTTAAGAATCTCCCACGGGTTGTCCTCCACTTTCTTGTAGCCCAAGGAAATCTTTTTGTTTTCACGGTCAAGCGCCTTTATGTAGACTTCAACCGTATCGCCGACTTTGACAACATCCGACGGATGCTTAATGCGGCTCCAAGAAAGCTCGGAAATGTGAATCATACCGTCCACACCGCCGATATCGACGAATGCGCCGTAGCTTGTGAGCGAGCGAACCGTACCGGTGTAGGTCTGCCCTTCCTCTGCCTGTGCCCAAAAAGCCTCCTCAGCGGCGGCGCGGGCATCCTTGTATGCCGCGCGGATAGAACCGACAACACGACGGCGGCGGCGGTCAACCTCAATGATTTTAAAGGAAACGGTTTTGCCAACCATATCCTCTAACGAATCGTTGCGGTTAATTTTGGAAAGCGACGCGGGAATGAACACGCGAATGCCGTTGTATTGGACAAACAACCCTTTGCCGTCCCCGACAACGCCGGTTACCTTGCCCTCAACCGGGGCTTCGTTTTCTTCGGACAACTCGTCCCACGCTTGAATGGCATCGTATCTTTTTTTAGAAAGCGCGACGGTCCCTTCCATATCATTGGTTTTCATGATGATGAGGTTCAACGCATCGCCGACTTTGACTTCTTTCGTCATATCGGCTGTGGGGTCGTTACTGTATTCTGCTGCGGAAACATAGCCGGTGTGCTTTCTGCCGGTGATTTCGACCTGAATTTCGGTCGGGGTAACCGCGACAACATGGCCAACGACCTTTTGGTCGGAGCTTGTATCTATATATTCTTCAAGCATATCGGCAAAGCTGGTTGCTTCAGAAGACATCGCAGACTCCTCCTTTTCAACTAATTCTGCCTGTGTTTGATTGAGATTTTCAGACATTGTTTTTAGTACCTCCTTAATTATACTGTCGGGCGTTGACGCACCCGCAGTAACACCGACTGCGTGAAACCGTGACAGGTCAATGCCATTCAACTCCTGGGCGGTTTCTATCAAAAAAGTCGGACAGTTGGCTTCGCAAACGGCTTTCAGCTTGGCAGTATTGGAACTTTGCCTGCCGCCGATGATGAGCATCGCATCGTTTTCGAGCGAAAGTTTTTGCGCCTCCGCCTGTCTTTCCTCAGTCGCACTACATATTGTATCAAAAATTACGGCATTTGTATATACCATTTTTATTTTTTTTACACATTTTTTAAAAGAATTTGTGCTGAAAGTGGTCTGCGAGACCAAAATCAGCCCGTTTTCGTCCAAATTCGGGTGATTTTCGAGAATAGAAAGCAATTCTTCGTACGAATTGAACACGAACGAACGCCCGTTGCAGTAACTGCGAATGCCGACTACTTCGGGGTGGCGGCTGTCGCCCGCAATCAAAGTCACATTTTCGGGCGTGGAATTTTCACGCACGATTTTATGAATTTTCGTGACAAACGGGCAGGTGGCGTTTAAAAACGGTCTGCCGCTTTCTTCGACTACCGAAAGCACCGCTTTTTCGACACCGTGGGTGCGCACCACCAAAGTTTCGTCCGCATGGCAATCGTCAGGGCTGTCTATCACGCGCACACCGTGGCTTTCAAAATGGGAAATCACTTGCGGATTGTGAATAATCGGCCCTAAGGTGCACGCTTTTTCGCCGTTTTCCACCAAATTTTCAAGCAAATTGACCGCACGGTTCACACCGAAGCAAAAGCCGGCGGTTTTGGCAAGCGTTATTTTTTGCAATGTCCTTCCTCCCAAAGCGCGGTGATTTCATCCATAATGCGGCGCGAAGCGTCTTTTAATTCGCGGGATTTCACCTCGTTTGTGAACCCGAATTCTTCATTTTTAATCAGCGTGCCGAAGCGCACGGTGAGTTTCGTGCCGCGTTTGTATTCTGAATCTGTATAAATCGCGGCAGGCAACACATCGGCACCCGTTTGCTTCGCAATCAGTGCCACGCCCGATTTTGCACGCATCGGCTTATAATCCGGCGAGCGTGTGCCCTCGGGGAAAATGCCCAGCACCCAGCCGTTACGGATAATCTCCTCAGCAAAATTGACGGCAGTCATATCCCCTTTGCCGCGCACCACGGGAAAGGCGTTCATATGCGTTAAAAATGTACCGAGTGCCTTGTTTCGGAACAGTTCCTCTTTCGCCATAAAGTGCACAACGCGCACGCCCGCGCCGCCCAACGCGATGGGGTCAAAGGTGCTTTGGTGGTTGCACGCCAAAATAAAGCCGCCCGTTTTCGGAATATTTTCCGTGCCGACATAGGTACACCGCTGAACGGTTTTGCAAACGACCGCGGCAAGCGGCTTTAACGCGGTATAGGTCTTATATTCTTTCACCTTTGAAAAATCGTAAACCGAATGCATTTTTAAAGTTTCTCCTTAATTACCTCTATGACTTTTTCCACCGACTGCGAGAGCGTTAATGCGGAAGTATCGACCAAAACGCTGTCTTCGGCGGGTTTCAGGGGGGCAACATCGCGGTGGGAATCGTTATAATCGCGCTGTTTTAAATCGGCAAGCACCGCTTCGTAGGTGTCGGGAGCGCCCTTTTCCTGCAATTCTTTAAATCGCCGCATGGCGCGCGTTTCGGGGGACGCGGTCAAAAAGATTTTCACCTCTGCCTGCGGCAACACCACTGTACCGATGTCGCGCCCGTCCATAATACAATCGTTTTTCGCGGCAATCTCACGCTGTAAATCAAACAAAAACCGCCGCACAGCGGGCACCGCAGACACAGCGGACGCCGCCATAGACGCCTGCGGGGTGCGGATTTCTTCGGACACATCCTCCCCGTTTAACAGCACATGCTGTACGCCGTCTTGAAATTGCAGTTCCACCTGAATATGCGGCAAAGTGCCCTCTACCGTTTCGGGATTTTCGGTGTCCAGCCCGTTTCGCAGGGAATACACACCGACCGCGCGGTACAGCGCACCCGTATCGACATAAATAAATCCCAATTTCTTTGCCGCCGCGCGGGCAATGGTGCTTTTCCCCGCCCCGGCGGGGCCGTCAATGGCAACATTCATGGAAACAGTCTCCTTTTTCTTTTAAAAATCGACGCCGCTTGCCATATACCCTGCAAGCCGCCCCGTCGAAAAGGCAATTTGCAGGTTAAATCCACCCGTATAGGCATCGCAATCAAGTAGTTCTCCGGCAAGGTATAAGCCTTTACACAACTTGCTTTCCATTGTTTTCGGGTTGATTTCCGCCGTGGAAATTCCGCCCGAAGTAACGATTGCCTCCTTGATATCGTTGAAATCAAGGGCTGTTAAGTGTAACGCCTTTACAGTATTGCACAGCGCTTGCCGCTGTGCCTTTGTAATCTGATTGACCTTTTCATTCGGACGAATACCCGACAACCGCAAAACCACCGGCACGAGGGCGCGCGGCAACAGCATCGGCAGGACATTTGCAATCGCTTTGTTGGGATTTTCACCGAAATCGCGCAGGACGCGCGCGTCCAATTTTTCCGCCGATAATGCGGGCTTTACATCCACAAACAACTCGTACCGTTCAGGTGCCATTTCGCGCATATGCGCGCTTGCCGACAAAATCATCGGCCCCGAAACACCGAAATGCGTGAACAGCATTTCGCCGAAATCGGTATAAATTGTTTTTTTGGTTTTCGTGTCTTTCACCGTCAGCGTAACATTGCGTAAGGAAAGCCCCATACAGTCACTGCAAAAGCCCTCGCGGCAAACGAGTGCCGACAAGGACGGGCGCAAAGGCGTTACCGTATGCCCCGCGCTTTTTGCGAGAGTATAGCCGTCGCCCGTGGAGCCGGTTTTCGGATACGATTTGCCGCCTGTCGCCAAAATTACACTGTCGGCAAAATAGGTCTCGCCCGCTTCGGTTTTGACGCCTTTTACCGCGCCGTTTTCCGTAAGCAGTTCCGTGACGCGCGCTTGGATTCTTTTCACGCCGTTTTCCGAAAGCCACTGGTCAAGCGCATCGACAATGTCGGACGCTTTGTCGCTTTCGGGGAACACACGGTTGCCGCGTTCGGTTTTGAGCTTCACGCCGTAATCCTCAAAAAAATCGATGGTATCCTGCGGCATAAATCCCGAAAACGCACTGTATAAAAACCGCCCGTTTGAGGGCACATTGTGAATTAAGGTGTCTATATCCGTTGTGTTGTTGGTGACATTGCAACGCCCCTTGCCCGTAATCATCAGTTTTCTGCCGATTTTGGCGTTACGCTCCAACAAAAGCACCTCGGCGTTGTTTTCCGCCGCCGTGCCTGCCGCAAAACAGCCTGCGGCGCCGCCGCCGACCACCAGCACTTTTTTAGATTGCATCAGAAGCCAATTCCTCCGTTTTTTCGTAAACCTGATATTCGTCCCAAATACCCTCTAATTTATTGAAGTTATCATACACTTCTTCGCGGCGCGAAAGCGTTACGCCGACAATCAGCGCGTTTATGAGGCTTAACGGCGCGGTTAAAGAGTCCACCACCGATGCCATATCGCTGCGTGCCACCAACAAATAGTCGGCAAAGGAGGCTATGGGCGATTTGTCGGTATCGGTAATGGCGATAATTTTCGCTTTACGGTCTGCAATAAAGCGCATGGCGTTTACGGTTTGTTTGGAATACCGCGGGAAGCTTATCGCAATGCAGACATCGTTTTCATCAATGCGGAACATCTGCTCAAACATTTCCGAAGCGCTGGAAGTATCGACCAGCACAACCGAATCAAAAACCAAATTGAAATAGAAAGCCAAAAAGGACGCGAGCGCCGCAGACGAACGCACGCCCAGAATGTAAATCCGCTTGGCGCGGTTGATTTCGGCGAGCGCATTTTTAAAATCGTCCCGCGAGGTACGCTCCGCCGTTTCACGGATAAGCTCTATATCCCCGGTGAGCACGCTGTTGATAATATCACCGTCGCCGATGAGGGTTTGCGAAACCTCCATACGCTGTACGGCGGTCAGTTTGGATTTAATCATCTGTTGCAAAGCGCGTTGCAGTTCAGGGTACCCCTTAAACCCCAACTCCGTTGCAAAACGCACCACGGTAGACTCGCTTACGCCGACCTTTTTGCCGAGTGCGGCGGCGGTCATAAATGCCGCTTTGTCATAATTTTCTTTGATATAGGCGGCAATTTTTTTATGCCCTTTGGAAAGCCTGCGGATGCTTTCATCCATTTTTGCAAGCAACGGTTCGTTCATTTTCCATTCCTTCTTGTTGTGATTTTCAGTATTTCTATTATAGACTTTTCCGCCGCAAAATCAAGCAAAAACTTGTAAAAATGCAAGCAGACTTGCAAAAAAATTCAAAAGCGTACCAAATTGTCAGTCATTTCGGTGCCGCAGGGGCGAATTTCGGGCAAGGTAAGATTAAAAATGTCAGTAGACTTGCATTCCAAGCGGAACAGTGCCCGTGCCGCGGGGGAACAGGCTTCGATGTCGGAAGCACGCATAACAAGAGGCAATTTTGCCGTTTCGCGCGCGGTGCGCAACAGATTTTTCCCGCGTTCGGTAAAGCCCAACACGCGAAGATACGGCACGCCGTTTTGCTGTACCGCGGTTTTCAGCCCCAAAAAGGCGGCAAGCACCACGCGGCGAATGCGCGCGTGCGTATAGCGTTTGGTTTTTGCCGCGTCGAACACCGCCCACAGCGTTTTTGCCGTTTTTGCGGCGGCGAGAATCCGGTTTTCAATCCCCTCGGACACATCGGGTACACCTGTAAAATCGGCGGGTGACGCCGTGCGCAGGAAACCGAGCACCGCCGTGTCGAGTTTGGCGTAATCGGACGGCGCTTCGTGCCGAAGAACAGCTGTTTGCAGAATTTCATATGCATTTTGCGGCATAAAATCGGTCACCGCCTCCCCTGCGCGGATTTTTTCGCGCAACAGCGTGGCCGAGGCATACATACCGCTTGGGCTTTGCGCGTCGTGCGCATTCCCGACACGCGGCACTGCTACACAGGAAAGCGGCGCTCTGCACGCACGCACGGCACGCAGATATTCAAGTCCCAAAATATCGTTCGGACTGTGCAGTACATCGGCGACCGCATCCCCGAACACCTGCCGCACCGCCGCTTCGCGTGCGGCGGGAAAGGGCAAGCCCTTTTGCAAATAGCCCTGTAATGCGGTTTCGGTGCGTGCATCGGAAACGGCATCTGCCGCCGCAGAAAGGCGCGCAATCTCGCCGCATTCGCTCCCGAATACGAGTGTATCAACAAACCCCAAAGCGGCAAGCACCCCGACGCCGCCCAAAGCAAAGGTCTGCGCCGTGGCAAGCGAAAAGGCAATCGGCAATTCCAACACCAAATCCGCGCCGTTACAGAGTGCCGCCGCGGCACGGTAATGCTTATCGCACAGCGCCGGTTCGCCGCGCTGGGTAAAATTGCCGCCGAGCACAACCACAACGCCGTCCGCCGCCGCATTGCGCGCTTCGGACAGCAAATACTTGTGCCCGTTGTGAAACGGATTGAATTCTGCAATCACGCCTGCTACCGCCATAGATTTCTTCCTCTTGCTACTTGAAATTTCCATAGAACAAGTATATAATAATCTAAACTGTGATTTCTTGCAAGTTTAATTTGTTTGGGGGAATTTTTTTGAAAATCCTGGTTATCAATGCAGGCAGTTCATCGCTGAAATATCAGTTGATTGACATGGAAAACGAAAATCTCATCGCCAAAGGTATTTGCGAACGCGTAAAGGACACAGCCAAAAGCTGTGTTTCTTACACACACTACCCGAACGGCGTTGAGGTGAAGGTGAAAGACGAGCCCGTACCGATGGAAAACCACACGGCGGCTTTCCATGTGGTGAAAAAGCTGTTGACCGAGGGCGAAAGCAAGGTCATTGACGACATTTCCGAAATTACCGCAGTCGGGCACCGCGTGGTGCAGGGCGGCGCGCTGTTTAACAAAAGCGTGCTGATTGACCAAAGCGTCATTGACGGCATTCAGAGCCTTTGCGACTTGGCACCGTTGCACAATCCCGCCCACATTGAAGGCATCAACGCGAGCATTGAGCTGTTCGGCGACAAGGTCCCGCAGGTTGCCGTGTTCGACAACGCATTCCACTCCACCATGCCGCCCGAAGCATATATGTTCGGGTTGCCGTATGAATACTATGAAAAATACAAAATACGCAAATACGGTTTCCACGGCACTTCGCACCGCTTTGTCAGCGCACGCTGTGCAGAAGTGATGCAACAGCCGATTGAATCCTTAAAAATCATCACCTGCCACTTGGGCAACGGGTCTTCGATTACCGCGGTGAAAAACGGCAAGGTGATTGATACCTCCATGGGTCTTACCCCCTTGGACGGCGAAATTATGGGCACGCGCACAGGGGCTATCGACCCGTCGGCCGTTCTCTACATTATGAAAAAAGAGGGCAAAACCCCCGACGAGATGGACACCTTGCTCAACAAGAAATCGGGTATTTTGGGTGTTTCGGGGCTTTCTTCGGATGACCGCGACATTAAAAAGGCCGCGGCAGAGGGCGACGAGCGCGCCAAGCTTGCCCGCGATATGCAGATTTATGAAATCGTGAAGTACATCGGCTCTTACACCGCCGCAATGGACGGGCTGGACGCGATTGTCTTCACGGGCGGCATCGGCGAAAATGCCGACGATATGCGCGCGATTGTTTGCGACAGACTCTCCTTCCTCGGCATTGAAATTGACAAGCCCTTTAACGCAACGCTTGTGAAAGGCAAAGAGGGCGAAATCTCCACCGCGAATTCCAAAGTCCGCGTATTCGTATTGCCGACCAATGAGGAATTGCTCATTGCACGGGATACGAGAGATATTGTCAACGCGCTGTAATCCTTGTAAGTAACCGAAAAGCAGAGAAGTTTTCGCTTCTCTGCTTTTTTGTGCAAAAAATGTGCCGCCTGCAAAATACAGGCGGCAAAACTTTTTTATTAGAATTATTTTCTGCCGTTGAAAATATCCAACACATCAATGTAACCGTCGTTCGGGTCAAAGCCGGTGCTGGTGCTCGAAATGTCGTCTAACGGTTTGTCGTCATCAAAGGAGAACGCGCCGTTCGGCTTTTTCGGCATCCCGTTTTCATCACTGCCGAATCCCGTGGCAATGACGGTGATGGTCATGGTATCTTCGAGTTCCGGTTTCAAATCCACACCGAAGATGATATTGGCATCTTCATCTGCCGCCGCACGGACAATACCTGCCGCAGTGTCAATATCTTCAAGGCCGATGTCCTCGGAAGCGGCAATGCTGATAATAATACCCTTTGCACCGTCAATGGTAGATTCCAACAGCGGGCTGGAAATGGCTTTCTGCGCCGCCTGTTCGGCCTTGTCCTTCCCCGTTGCGGTGCCGACGCCCATATGCGCATGGCCGGCATCTTTCATAACCGCAGTGACATCGGCAAAGTCCAAATTGATAAGCGCAGGGTTGATAATCAAATCCGAAATGCTCTTGACGCCCGAACGAAGCACATCGTCCGCAATTTCAAAGGCGTTTGCAAGCGTAATTTTCTGGTCGGAAACCTGTTTCAGGCGTTCATTGGGGATAACCACCAACGAGTCCACATGACCTGCAAGCTCGGCAATACCCGCCTCCGCCTGCTCCATACGGCGTTTGCCCTCAAACGCAAAGGGCTTGGTGACAATGCCGACGGTGAGAATGCCTTTTTCTTTGGCAATTTCGGCAATGACGGGTGCGGCGCCTGTACCTGTGCCGCCGCCCATACCCGCGGTGATGAACACCATTTGGGTGTCGTTGAGCGCATCGATAATCGCGTCACGGCTTTCCTCCGCCGCCTTTTGCCCAACCTCGGGCTTTGCGCCCGCGCCGCGGCCACCGGTCAATTTTTCGCCGATTTGGATTTTCTGCGTGGCTTTGGAGAAGGTCAAGGTCTGCTTATCGGTATTGACGGCAATCAGTTCAATCCCCGTCAGCCCCGCCTGCACCATACGGTTGACGGCATTCCCGCCGCCACCGCCGACGCCGATAACTTTAATATTGGTTACATCCTGAAATTCATTGTCCATTTCGTATGCCATAATATGAACATCCTCCTATATAAATCTTCTGCTTTCACACAATATAGTTTGCGGCATTTCTGCCCCAATTAACCTATTTTGGTTATTGTAACACAGTTCTTTCGGAATTTCAACAGGTTTTTTCAGATTGACAAGTGGAATTGCCTGTCATGACAAGCAAATCATCTTTACACACGCTTTTTTATGCCGCTTTTGCGGTGGTTTCTGAATTCGGTTCTTCTGCCGCGTCTCCCTGTAAAGGTGTTTCACTTGCAGGCACGGTGGTTGTAGACTCCTCCTCGGCATTTTGGAAGGCTTTTTTGTCAATGGAAAAGTCAATACTCCCCTTAAATCCCGGTGTATTTTGTTCACAGCGGTCTAAGGTGGCTTTGATAAAATCGGTTTTATTCGCAACCGACGCCGCCTCACCGAGTTTTAAAACGATGCGGTTTTGGTAGGTCGCCGTGATTTGCAGGCGGTCACGCACATCCAACTGCGTCAGCCCCGTAATGCCGCCGTTTTGCAGGGCGTCAAAAACGGACACAAAGTCGGACGCAGCGCTTTCGTTTTCAAATGTAACAAGCTCGCCCGGCACGGCAGAGGAAACTGCCCCCGCCTCCAACACCAAAATATCGTCGGACAGCGCCACCACGCCGTCCTCCAACACCTTACCCGACGCATTCAGCAGAATATATGCGTCGCCGTCCGCCAAGGCGGCGGCCGCGGTCGCTTTGGTAACCGTGATGGTCACCGTGCAGGAAAGACTGCGTTTGATTTCCGCTTTTTCCACATACGGCAGGTCTTTTTCAATCGCCGCGGCGGCATTTTTTGTGGAAGTTAAAAACATATTTTCACCGACGGTGATGCCGGATGCCTCTATGATTTGCTCGGCATTATAAATTTCATCGCCGGCAACTTCAATGTTCGCAATCTTGAAAAACACCGTTAAGCACAACACGATACCCACAGTCAAAATGAAAACGGTGAGCACGGTACCGATGAGGAGATTGCGGCGTCTGCGCCGTTTTTTTGCACGCTCGGCACGCAGGCGGCGACGCTCGTCATTGGAAAGCGGCTCACGCGCCTGCCGCGGCGCGGGCTGCTGCGGGTTGCGACGTACCTGCTTTTGCGGCGCTGTTGTATGCTTCGTCGGTTGCGCGTTCGTTCGTTTCTGTGTCGGCCGCGTGTTCGACGGGCGGCGTGTAGGTTTGTTTTTCTCTTGCATAGTCCTGTATCCTTTTCACATCCGCACCGAGCGAAGCCAAAACGGCTTCGGGTGCTTCATACCCTCTGTCAATATGTTCCACACCGCCAAGCACCGTTTCGCCGTGAGCGGCAAGCCCCGCAATCATCAGTGCAAATCCGCCGCGCAAATCCGGCGCAGTCGCGTGCACACCCGTTAAATACGGCACGCCTTCAATGACTTCGGTGCGCCCTTCCACGCTGATTTTCGCGCCGAAACGCACCAATTCCCCTGCGTGCTTGTAGCGGCTCTCAAAGATGTTTTCCACAATGACCGAAGTGCCGTCTGCCACGGTCAGCATCGCGGAAAGCGGCGCCTGCACATCGGTCGGAAAGCCCGGATAGGGCATGGTTCTTGTCATTTTTACACGGTGCAGTCGCGGCGGTGCGCTTAAACAAATCCAACGGTCACTGCAACGCAAATCACAGCCTGCCTCTTTGAGCACGGGCAGAAGCGCGCCCAAATGCGCGGGAATAATATCCCGCACGCAAATGCGCCCTTGGGTGACTGCACCCGCCAACAAGTAGGTGGAGGCGGCGATGCGGTCGGGAATAACCGTATGACTTGTGCCGTGCAGAGCAGGCACGCCGTCTATGACAACGGTACTGTCCCCCGCGCCGTGGATATGCGCGCCGCAGGCATTCAAATAATCTGCCAAATCGCTGATTTCCGGCTCGCGCGCGGCGTTGGTCAGCACCGTTCTGCCCTTTGCCGTCGCGGCGGCGATAATGATATTCTCCGTGGCGCCGACACTCGGAAAGGTCAAGGTAATCCGCGCGCCCGTAAGCCCGTCAGGGGCTGTGAACTGCAATTTGCCGGCGTCCTCGGTGAGTTTTGCCCCGAGCTGTTCCATAGCAGACAAATGCAAATCTATCGGCCGAAGACCGATTTCGCACCCGCCTGGGGTGGACAGACGCGCTTCTTTTGCGCGCCCCAAAATCGCGCCTAAAAAAACAACCGAGGAGCGCATTTCGCGCATCAGTTCATCGGGAATTTCACAGCCCGACATACCGCTTGCATCCACCGTGACCGTGTGCCCGTTACGGCTGACACGGCAACCGAGATGCGTGAGGATTTTAATTGCCGCGTCCACATCGGACAGGCGCGGACAGTTATGTATTTCCGAAACGCCGCCCACAAGTGCAGACGCCGCCAAAATCGGCAAAGCGCTGTTTTTTGAACCGTGCACCTCGATTTCGCCGTTTAGGCGCTTTTGCCCGTGAATGATGATTTTTTCCAAGTTCAGCACCCCTTACCATAGGAAGCGGGGAATTCCCCTCTGCGTTTTATCCTATGCAAAGGTGCCCTCGGCGGTGATTACTCTGCGGGCTGTGCCAACGAAACGATCATATCGCAAATCACTTTTGCGGAATCGGTTACCGCCATTTTTTTGGCGTTATCGCCGAGTGCCCGTAGAGCTTTACGGTCATTCTTTAAGGCGTCTACCATCGCAATCAATCGTTCTGCGGTCAAGTCCTTTTCTTCTAAAATCTGCGCCGCGCCGTTGTTTACAAGTGCCATCGCATTGTGGTATTGGTGGTTTTCGGCGACATTCGGTGACGGAATTAAAATGGAGGCTTTGCCCGTTGCCTCAATTTCGGAAAGAGACGACGCCCCCGCGCGGCCGATGACCAAATCCGCGGCGGCAAGGCAGATGTCCATATCGTCAATGTATTCGCGAATGACAACATTATCACACTTGTCCACATCCACGCCCTGCTCGCGCAGTTTGTCAGGCACCCATTTTCCGTATTTGCCCGTGGCGTGCAGGAAAAACAGGTCTTTATCGGTATAGCGCGCGGCAATGAGCTCTGTCATCGCCTCGTTAATCGCTTTCGCGCCGAGACTGCCGCCCATGGACAAAATCAACATTGCATTGTCGGGCACAGAGAGCGCGGCGCGCGCAAAATCGCGGTCTGCCTCCAAAATCTCGTGCCGCACGGGCAGTCCCGTCACAATCGGCTCGACTTTGCAGGCGGGAAAATGCGCCTTTGCCGCCTCGACGGTGAGCATAATCGCGTCGGCGGTTTTTGCGAGCGCTTTATTCGTTACGCCCGGGTAGGCGTTTTGCTCATGAATGGCGGTTTTGATGCCCATTTTGGCGGCAGTGCGCAGTACCGGCCCGCTGACATAGCCGCCGAAGCCCACAACCACATCGGGCGCAAAATGCTTTAAAATCTTTTTGACTTCCCCTGTGGATTTGAACAGCAACCCTACGGTTTTGATGTTTTTGATGATATTTTTCGGCGTGGGTTTTCGTTGAAAGCCTGCGATTTCAATGGTTTTGAACGCAAAACCCGCCGCGGGCACCAAGCGTGCCTCCATATGATCCGCCGTACCGATAAACAAAATCTCGGCATCGGGATAGCGGCGTTTCACCTCGCCTGCGGCGCTGAGTGCAGGATTGATGTGCCCGCCCGTACCGCCTGCGGCAAATACAATTTTCATCATGCTGTTTCTTCCCCTTTCGGGTTAATTTTTTTCGAGCCGCGAATAGCGGGAAACCGACAATACCACGCCCATTTCAAACAGCAGCATCATCAACGATGTGCCGCCGTAACTGAAAAACGGCAGGCTGATGCCGGTATTCGGCAACGCGTCGGTCACAACCGCGATATTGAGCGCGGTTTGCAGCCCCACTTGAAACACGATACCCATGGCGAGCAGTGCACCGAAACGGTCCTTGGCGCGCAAGCCGATTTTGACGCCGCGCGCTACCAGCAAAACATACAAAAGAATGATGCCCACCGCACGCAAAAAGCCGAGTTCTTCACAGACAATCGCAAATATAAAGTCGTTTTGCGGCTCGGAAACATACAAATGCTTTTGCTTGGAATTGCCGAGCCCCGTGCCGAACAATCCGCCCGAGCCGATGGCGTACAAAGAGTTGTTCGTCTGCCAGCGTGCGCCGCGCGGCTCATAGGTTTTGTCGAGCCACGCCGTAATGCGTTCGCCCGCATATTTTTCGAGAATTTCGGGATTAAAAATAAAGAACACCACGGCGGCAACCGCCAAAATCCCGATTAAAATAAACCAATGCTGTTTGACTTCGCCCAAGAACATCATTACAACACCGATAGCCAAAATCAAAATCGTACCCGACAGGTGATTTTCCAGATACACAAGCCCGGCGGTCACGACAATCACAACGCCGTATAAGCACAGCATCACAAAGGAATCATACACCACAATTTTGCCGTTCGACAGCTCTTTTACGGTTTTGGAAAACTTCGAGGGGTTTTCGCGTTTACCGATAATACGGTTGTGGCTTTTGTCCATATGCCACGCACAAAACAGAATAATTGCAAGTTTTGCAATCTCCGACGGCTGAAAGGTGAACAGCCCGAGGTTAATCCATCGGTGGAAGCCGTCTTTGACCGGCGGCAAGAACAAAACAATCACCAACAAAAACCACGAAAAAATGATGGCGGGAATGGCAAACAGCTTAAAATAATCGTAGCGCACCTTCGACACCAAAAACATGGCAATCACGCCCGCTACGGCAAACACCAGCTGGCGTTTGAAAAAGTATGCGCTGTCGCCGCCTTCGTTATAATACGCGTAAGTATAGCTTGCGGAGAACAGCATCACAAGACCGATGGTCAAAATGGTGATGACCAACAGCAAAAACGGCACATCGAGCTTGCCGACCGCCCAAAAATCCGAACGCTTTTTGGCTGTTTTTTGCGGTGTTTTTTTTGCCGCGGTTCTTTGGGGTCTTGCAGCAGCATTCGCCAAAATGCTCTCCTCCTTTTTTGAAATTCGGGAATTCCGTTTATACGCGCACGCCGCCGTAGTAGAACAACAACAGTCCCACAGCCGCCCCGAGCGCGTTGACCAGGGTGAAAATCACCACGATTTTTTTCTCTTTCCAACCGCACATTTCAAAATGATGGTGAATCGGCGCCATTTTGAAAATGCGCTTGCCGTGCGTCGCTTTGAAATAGCCGATTTGCAACACATCCGACAGCATTTCAATCACATAAATAATGCCGAAGAACAAAATCATCAGCGGGCAGTCAATCGCATATGCGAGCGCAACCACCATACCGCCCAAAAACATAGAGCCCGTGTCGCCCATCATAATTTTCGAGGGATTCCAATTCCAAATGAGATAGCCGAGGCAACCGCCCATTAACGCCCCCGCCAAAAGACTTACACCGAACAGGCCCTTTAAGCACGCGGCAATTAAGAACGCGAGCGCCGCAACGGCGGTAACCGAGCCGCAAAGCCCGTCTACGCCGTCGGTAAAATTCACGGCGTTCACGGTGGCGTAAATCGCCGCCATACCGAAAATCCAAAAGAAAAAGTGCAAATCCACATTGCCGACAAACGGAATATACATATAGGTATTGCCGGACATATACAGCGCGCCGAGGTACGCGAGCATCAAAAGAATTTGCGCGATGGATTTTTGTGTAATCGTCAACCCCAAATTGCGCTTTTTCACGACTTTGATATAATCGTCCGCAAAGCCGATAAGCCCAAAGCCCAAAGCCATCAAAATGCCCGCAAGGAGTTTGATTTTCATACTGTCCTCGACCAAAACGCCGCTGGTCAAGAGTTTTCCGCCGAGCAGATAATCCGTCAGCGCCACGGCGGCAAAGGCAACCACGGTACTGATAATAAACATAAACCCGCCCATAACGGGTGTGCCCTGTTTCGATTTGTGCCACGCGGGGCCGATTTCCAATATAGTTTGCCCGAAATGCAGTTTTCTAAGCCACGGAATCAGCACGAAGCCGAGTAAAAATGCAATTAAAAAACTGATTGCGATTGCAAGAACGATTGCCAATACGGTATTCATTGTTCCTTCCACTCCCCATAGAGTTTTTCGATCACTTCTTCGAGCGCCATACCGCGGCTGGCTTTAAACAAAACCGCGTCGCCCGCCTGCACTTCGGAAAGCAAAGCCTCCGTAAGTGCTGCTTTTTCTGTAAAGTAAAAAGTCTTTACAGTTCCTTTTGCCGCTTCGGCAATCCAAGCGGCATTTTGCCCATAGCAGTAAAGTAAATCCACTTGCTTTTCAGCGGCGTATGTTCCAACGGCACGGTGGGCGGTTTCCGAAAAACTGCCGAGTTCCAACATATCGCCTAAGACAGCAATTTTTCGTTTCGCATTCGTAGCGCACAGCACATTGAGCGCCGCCTTTTGCGAGTCGGGACTTGCGTTGTAGCAGTCCTCAATGACAGTAATGCCACCGACTTGCTGTATCCGCTGGCGCATACCCGCGGGGGTAAAATTTTGAAGGCCTGCGGCAATTTTTTCGGGTGCGATTTCGCACACGAGCCCTGCCGTAAAGGCGGCAAGCGCATCATAGACATTGTGTTTGCCGACAGTCGGCACACGCACCGCCTGCGTTTTCCCGTCAAAGCAGACGGTAAAGGCGGTTTCGCCGTTTTCTTCTCGAATGGCTTTTGCGCGCACATCGGCATTTGGATTGTCGATCCCGAAATAAATCAATTTGTAATCGGGGTTTGCATACCCCCAAAGTTTATCGTCGTCGCCGTTTAAAATCAGCGGTGCGCCGGGCTGCATACCTTGCAAAATTTCGGTTTTCGCCCGCAAAATGCCGTCGCGCGAACCCAAAAACTCGATATGGGAAACCCCGATATTCGTGATGATTGCCGCATCGGGCTGGCAGGCGGCGGTCATGCGTGCGATTTCACCGAAATGGTTCATACCCATTTCAATCACAGCCGCTTCGGTGGACTCGTCTATTCTAAACAGCGTTTTCGGCATACCGATTTCATTGTTCAGGTTGCCCTCGGTTTTTACGGTGGCGAACTGCGAAGCAAGCACTGCGTAGGTCATTTCTTTGGTGGTGGTTTTGCCGACGCTACCCGTCAAGCCAACCAACTTTACACCTTTGTGATGGTTTCGGTGCAGTTTTGCAATGTCCAAAAGCGCCTGTCGCGTATTTTCGACTTTGATATACGGCACTCGGAGTGACAAATCCCGTTCGCTGACGATTGCCGCGGCACCGTTCGTGACAGCGGCTTCGCAAAAATCATGCCCGTCAAAGCGGTCGCCTTTGATCGCCACATACAAAGCATTTTGCGGTACTTGGCGGCTGTCTATGGTGGCGGCGCAAATTTCGCAGTCCTGCCCGCAAAGCGTACCGCCCGTGATCTGTTCTATTTCCCGAAGCGTCAAGCGCATAAATTTACCCTTTCAAGATTTGCGCGACAACCTCGCGCTCGTCATAATGAATTTTGCCCGTATTTAAGATTTGGTAGGTTTCGTGGCCTTTGCCCGCAAGCAAAACCACATCGCCCGCCTTTGCAATGGAAAGTGCATAGCGGATGGCTTCGGTGCGGTCGGTAATCGCTTTGATTTTCGCTTTACAACCTTCCATTCCCGCCAAAACATCCTGCACAATCGCGTCGGGATTTTCACTGCGCGGATTGTCAGAGGTCACCACGGCAACATCCGCCAAATCCCCGACGATTTTGCCCATTTTCGGGCGTTTGGTGCGGTCGCGGTCACCGCCGCAACCGAACACGGTGATAATGCGCTTTTCGCTGACCTCACGCAGAGAAGAAATGACATTCTCGAGCCCGTCGGGCGAATGGGCATAGTCAATCAGCACCGTGTAATCGGTATCGGTCGGTACAACCTCCACACGCCCCGGCACGCCGTGCGACTGTGCCAAAAGCGTACACACCTGTTCAAACGGCAAGCCCGCCTCTATGGCACAAATTGCCGCGCCCATAGAGTTATACACCGTGAAATGCCCCGGAATTTTCAACTGCACACGGCCGATGTCTCCCCTGCCCAAAAGTTCATACTGCACGCCGTTTGCCGTGCAAATCACATTTTTGGCAGTATAATCGGCATCGTCTTGCTTGACAGCGAAGGTCACGGTTTTTATAGGCAACCCTTCGGTCATTTGCGAAGCACTCGCGTCGTCAATATTCAAAACGGCAATATCGGCTTTTTGGAACAACAGTTTTTTCGCCTGCAAATAGTGTTCAAAATCGCCGTGATAGTCCAAATGGTCCTGCGTTAAATTGGTGAACAGCGCAATTTTAAAGTGACAGCCGTCTACGCGATGCTGTGCGAGTGCCTGGGAGGAAACCTCCATCACGCAATGCGTACAGCCGCTGTCAACCATTTCACGGAACAGCTTTTGCAAATCCTTGCAGTCGGGCGTGGTCAGCGACGCGGGATAGGATTTTTCGCCCACGCGGTTTTCCACCGTGCCGACAAGCCCCGCTGAAATGCCCGCTTTCGTGAGCACACCGTGCAAAAGCATTGTGGTGGTGGTTTTGCCGTTGGTACCCGTTACGCCGATCAGCGTCAAGTGCTCGGCAGGATACCCATAAAACGCCGCGCACAAAAGTGCATAGGCACTGCGGGTATTTTCAACCAAAACCTGATTTTTCGCGCCCGTATCGTGCTCGGCGACAATCAGCACAGCGCCGTTTTTTTCCGCATCACAGGCGACGGTATGCCCGTCAAAGCGCGCGCCGCGAATACAAACGAACACACAGCCCGTTGTCACCGCATTGGATTTATCGGTGATGTCGGTAATCTCTGCATCCGTATAAGCACCGCGTGTTGGTACTTTTTGTAACAACTCTGAAATCTTCAATTTTCTTCCTCCTGACAGCGCTTCACTTCTCACACCCGAACAGATATTAGCCGTCCTCCACATTCACATTGGATTTGAAATACACCGTAATTACGCTGCCCTTTTCCGCTTCACTGCCCTCTGGCAGGCTCTGCTTGTAAGAAAGCACCTCGCCGGAGTTGGCGTTGCCGGAAATGCGGATATTGAAGCCTGCATTTACCGCGGTGCGGTTCGCTTCGGAAACGGACATATTGCAAAGGTTCGGGACAACCGCCGTCTCCTTCGGCGCGCCCTCCTCGGTGTAGACAACAATCACGCCGCCCGTACGCATCTGCTGACCTGCGGCAGGCGTTTGGGCAATGACCTTTTCGCCGTTGCCGACCACCCGCAAGGTGAACTTTGCGGCAGTATTCTTCGCTTCGTTCACCGTCAAATTGATCAGTGACGGCGCGACAGAAGAAATGTTGCCGATTTCCTTGTCCTCATATTGCGGTTCGACATTGAGATAGGTCAAAATCTTTTCGAGCAGTTCACCCGCAATGGGGGCGGCGACTGCGCCGCCGCCGTGCGCGCCGACCGGCTCGTCAATGGCAATCAAAATGGAAATCTGCGGATTGTCGGCGGGGGCAAATCCGGCGAAAGAGGCGATGTACGCGCCCTCAATGCCGATTTTTTCACTCGTACCCGTTTTGCCCGCGACATGGTAGCCCGCCACATAGGCATTTTTACCGGTTCCGATGGAAACCACGCTTTCCATCATGCACGCAACGGTGGAGGCCGTTTTTTCGGAAACGACCTGCCGTTTTACGGTCGGTTCGGTTTTCTCAACCACATTGCCGTCGCTGTCGAGCATGGCGTCCACCACATAGGGTTGCATCAATTTGCCGCCGTTGGCGATGGTATTGACCGCGGTAATCATTTGAATGGGGCTGACTTGGAAGGTCTGCCCGAACGAGCTCGAGGACAGTTCCGAAATGCCCATACTTTCCAGCGCGTGGTAGGTTTTGCCCGCGACGGGATTCGCCTCGGCAGGTAGGTCAACACCTGTTTTTTCGGTAAAGCCGAACGCTTCAAAATATTTATAGAAATTTTCCTTACCGAGTTTTTGCCCGATGGTGATGAAAAACGGATTGCAGGAGTTCATTAAGCCCTCGGTCAGCGTTTCGTGCCCGTGGCCGCCCGCTTTCCAGCATTTTTGATAGTGATTGGCAACCTGGATACCGCCCGTACAGGTATAGGTGGTGTTCAAATCCACCACGCCCTCTTCCAGCGCCGCGGCGGCAACCACGGTTTTGAAAACAGAGCCCGGCTCGTAGGTATCGCTGATGGTACGGTTACGCCATTGCGCATACAGCGCATTGCTGGTTTCCTGTGCTTTTTCGGCGGCGTCTTCCAACGCGGCAATCCGTTCTGCCACCGTTTGATTGGAAATGGTGCGCGGATTGTTCAAGTCGAAATCCGGCTTGCTCGTCATGGCAAGAACGGCGCCTGTATCCACATCCATCACAATGCCGTAGGCGTATTTTGCGCCCGTATCGACCATAGCCTGACTTAAACTCTGCTCCAAATAATATTGGATAACCTCGTCAATCGTCAGCACAAGGCTTGCGCCGGGTTGCGCATCATAGGTGGTTTCGTAGGCACTCGACATTGAGCCCTGCCGCGCGTTTTTGGCGGTAATGACACGGCCGGAAACGCCGGTCAGGGTATTGTTATACTGCATTTCCACGCCGCCCACGCCGTTGTCGTCGCTGTCCGTAAAGCCGATGATGGTGGACGCAAACGAGGAATACGGGTAATACCGTTTGGTGTCGGGGTCAATGCCGACCACCGTGGAAAGTTTTTTGTCTTTATGCGCGGTCAAATAGGCTTTGAGTTCGTCCTTTTTGTCGGTCTCGACTTCGCCCGCGATTTTCTGATAGCCGGTTTCGGTTTTGGAAAGCTTATTGCGCACGCTTTCTTCATCGGCACCCAAAATATCGCAAAGTCCTGAAACCACAAGTTCCAACTGCGCGTCGTCTGTCACCTTGGACGGATTGACATACACAAGCCACGCCGACGCGCTTTTGGCAAGCACTTTCATATTTGAGTCATATATCGTGCCGCGCTGTGCGGAAATTTCCGTGTCGGAAAGCTGGTTGCGCTCCGCCTTTAAGCGGTATTCCTCGCCGTGCACAATCGACGCTGAAAACAGCGCGCCGATGCCGTATAAAAACGCAACGGAAAGCAATGAGAGCGCCAAAACGGCACGCTTCGCCATTTGCTTTGAGGGGCGTTTTTGCACGGTAATCACCAATCCTTTCGCCAAAAATTTCCAAAAAAACGCGTCTGTAAACACATCAACGAGAGTTAAGGTGTACGCCTTAACCCTCGTTCTATACCTATTTTATTCGCCTTTAAGATATTCCGACAGTTTTTGAAGCGGACCTTCTGTTGACAGGCTTTTTACGGATTTGTTACCGGATACCGTCACCGTATCCGTTCCGGACAAATCAATGTATTCGATTTGATACCCCTCGGCCTTGGTCATCCCCAACTCGTCTCTTGCGTAGCTTTCGACCTTTTCGAGGGAAATCATGGAATCGAGCTGCATATTCAGGCGTACATTTTCGCCCTGCTCCACTTTCAGCTGTGCGTTCGCGGCATCAATCTCGCGTTGCAGTTCATCGGCGCGCAAGCGGCTGTATAGAAGCGCGGCAAACATGGAAAGCAGACAAAGCGCAATCACCAAAATCTTGGCGGTTTGCAGTGCGCCGACGCGCATTTCCCGTTTGGCTTCGGCAACCGTTTTTTTCTTGCGCCGCACCAATTCCATTTGTGGCTTCGTTTGTTCCTCAAACGGCGGCAACGGTTCGATTTTATGTGCGGCGTTTTGATTGTATGCCGAGGCTCTCGGCTCAAAGCGCGCAAAATCCGCGTCGCTGTACTTTTGGTAATTCGCCATAATCCTTTCCTTCCTTTATTTTCACACCGAAATTCGTGTCAGTCTTTTAATTTTTGTATACTGCGCAACCTTGCGGAATGTGCGCGGTAGTTTCCCGAAAGCTCCTGTTCGCTCGGGGCAAGCCCTTTTAATAGAATTTTGCCGCGCGGCTGTTTGCCGCAAACGCAAACGGGAAAATCCTTGGGGCAGGTGCACCCTTGCGCAAACTCCCGAAACCGAAGTTTAACCATTCTGTCCTCTATCGAATGGAAGGTAATCACCGACAAAACGCCGCCAACCTTTAAGGCGGCAAACATATCGTTGAGTGCTGTGTCGAGCTGTGCAAGTTCGCCGTTGACTTCAATGCGGATTGCCTGAAAGGTGCGCCGCGCGGGGTGCGCATCGCGCATGGCCTTTTGCGGCATGGACTGTTTGATAACCGCAATCAAGTCAAAAGTGGTGGCAATCGGTTTTTCTGCGCGGGATTTTACAATGTTGCGGGCGATGCTTTTGGCGAACTTTTCTTCCCCGTAGGTGAACAAAATCCGCGCAAGGTCTGCTTCGCTGTATGTATTGACCACATCATATGCCGACAGCCCCGTTTTGCTCATCCGCATATCCAGGGGGGCATCCTTGTGGAACGAAAAACCGCGTTCGGCGGTATCGAGCTGATGAGAACTGACCCCGAGGTCGGCAAGAATACCGTCCGCGCGCGTTTCGCCCAAAATGGCGCCGATATGGTTAAAGGTGTCGTGCACAATACGCGCCTGCGGATACTTCCCCAAACGCGTTTGTAAAATCTCGATTGCCTCCGGGTCGCGGTCAATGGCAATGAGCGTGCCTTTTTCGGAAAGGCGCTCCAAAATCGCTTTGGAATGCCCGCCGCCGCCCGCCGTGCAGTCCACATAGACCCCATCCGGCTGAATTTGTAAAGAATCAATCGTTTCTTGAAATAAAACGGGAATATGCGTAAACTCCATTTGCCGCACGCCCTGTTAAAAATGGATTTCGGGATAGCTTTCCGAAAGCGCTTCGGCACGCGCCATGGCTTCGGCGCGTTTTTGTGCATCCCAAATTTCAATGCGCTTACCGACGCCCGCCACGGTGATTTCTTTTTTGAGCCCCGCGCGCTTGCAGAAATCCGCTTTAATCGTAATTCTGCCCTGCTTGTCCGGCTCGACGGCAACAGCGTCATCGAAAATATAGCGTTGCATATTTAAGTTGCCGCTTTCGATAACCTCGGCGCAGATGTCTTCCCAATCTTTCACATTATAAGCGTAAAGGCAGTTGTCGTTCTTCGGCGCATACAGCACAAAAGAATCACCCAAGCCCTCGCGGAACTTCGCAGGGATGAACAATCGGTTTTTAGAATCCAACGTATGCGGATAATTGCCCCAAAAAGACACTTGCCTCACGCTCCTTTCTTTCACACAAACAGGAAACGCGGTGAAAAATTCACCTTTTTTCACCTTTTTTATGAAATTGCGCTCCTATTTGCTCTTATTATAATGTATCCCGCCCCCAAATGCAAGATTTTTTTTGCGTAAAACAGAGAAATTTTTGTGCTTTATTCGAACATTTTGCACAAAAAATGCCAAGTTTTTCCAAAGTGGGGCATGGTGGGGGGATTTTTTCGCGGTTTTTCGCGGTTTTTCGTCCGCTCGGCAATTTTTGCACAAAGTCGGGGCTTGAAAATAAGCATCTTGAAAACAGGCGAAAAAAAAACACCGCCCGAAGGCGGTGCCGTTTCATATATCAACAATCGAGTGACCTGTTTTTTGTTGCGGCGAAAAAGCTTTGTCATTTCGTCTTGTATACTTTGCGATGTCAATTTACATAAAAGGTATCTCGAACATCTCCAAGCCCGTCTTTTAAGTCTTTTGCAAGCGGTGCCGCCGCCTTTGCAACCTGAACCGCCTTGTCAATAGATGCATCCATACGCTGCATTTGCGCAACTACCGATGGATCTTGTATGGCTGCTAACAGTTTCTCGCAGTTATACGCACGGCATCTGTCCTTTGCAGAAAGGAAATCCTTAATCCACCAAACGCCGAAACCGCCGAAGGTAAAATACTTTATAATTCCTTTTTTTACATCGCCCAAATAAAAACGGTCAACGCCCAAAGAACCCACCAAAATCGAAATCAATTTGACTGTGGAAGGCTTGCGAAAAGGAATAGTTTTCATAATTTCCGCAAAAGCCTCCG